>JBILXL010000139.1:0-2696 GCA_044378505.1 Rhodoluna sp.
CAATATCTCCACAAGCCCGCAATAGCTTCGCAAAGGCTCCTCGTTCGCCGAACTCGACTCCATAGGTATTTACGTTTTGTCCCAGCAGAGTAATTTCAATAACACCGTCTTCGACCAGTGCCTTGATTTCGCTCAGAATCTCGCCTGGCCGGCGGTCTTTTTCCTTACCTCGAAGCTGCGGAACAATGCAAAAAGTGCAGGAGTTGTTGCAGCCAACCGAAATAGATACCAAACCCGCATAAACAGAATCACGCTTGGTCGGCAGATTGGATGGGAAAGTCTCCAGCGCTTCGATAATCTCAACCTGAGCTTCGCGGTTGTGCCTGGCGCGCTCTAGCAGGGTCGGTAGGGAGCCCATGTTGTGGGTTCCGAATACCACATCAACCCAGGGGGCCTTTTTGATGATGATGTCGCGATCTTTCTGAGCTAAACACCCACCTACCGCAATCTGAAAATTGGGGTTGGCTTCTTTTTTGGCAAGCATGGTGCCGAGGTTTCCATAGAGCTTATTGTCGGCATTTTCACGAACTGCACAGGTGTTGAAAACAACCACATCTGTTTCTCCTGGCACACCAGGAAGGTATCCCGCATCCTCGAGAAGCCCGGAGAGTCGCTCGGAGTCGTGAGAGTTCATTTGGCAGCCATAAGTTCGTACTTCGTAGCTGCGGGTTTGGGTAAGCATCAGAATTCTGATTTTACCGCGTGGGCCTCTGCTTCCCTAATGGCGGCAAAAACTACTCCTGAGCCAAAGCCTCTTCGCTGCAAGAAGCCAACTAAACGTCGATTTCTAACCTCTGGAGCCAACTTGGCCAATTGGCCCAGTCTCTTTATTGCAACCTCGGTTGCAACCGCCAACTCGTCCTCATCCGATATCTCGGATGCAACTTGGTTGATTAGGTCTTGATCTAGGCCCTTGTCGGCCAGTTTCCTCTTGACCATGGAGCGAGCCAGACCTTGGGTTCGTCTGGAAGCATCGATTACCTGCTGGGCGTATGCCGAGTCATCGATTAATTCAACTTCTGTGAACCGTTGAATGACGTGATTGGCAATTGCCGCAGGGATCTCATGCTTTTCTAGAGCCTCAGCCAACTCGGACGAGGATTTGGGTCCTCGCTCGAGTAGCTTCAGAACAATGTTTCGAGCACGTTCCTCGAGGTTATCTACCGACGAGAGCATTATTAGCTCGCGCTAGCTGCCTTTTTAGGTGCTGCCGGTACTTCCTCAACTGGAAGATCAGCAACCGCTCTTGGAACACCAACACCAAGCTTGGTCTTAATCTTCTTTTCAATCTCGTTTGCAACTTCAGGGTTTTCAAGCAGGAAGTTTCTGGAGTTTTCTTTACCCTGTCCTAGCTGGTCGCCTTCGTAGGTGTACCAGGCACCGGATTTCTTTACAATTTCATGCTCAACACCGAAGTCCAGCAAGCTTCCCTCGCGGGAGATTCCAACACCGTAAATGATGTCGAACTCAGCCTGCTTGAAAGGAGAAGCCATCTTGTTCTTGACGACCTTAACGCGAGTTCTGTTTCCAACAGCCTCGGTGCCGTCCTTTAGGGTCTCAATGCGACGAATATCGAGTCGAACCGAAGCGTAGAACTTTAGAGCCTTTCCTCCAGCAGTAGTCTCTGGGCTTCCGAAGAAGACACCGATCTTCTCGCGAAGCTGGTTGATAAAGATCATGGTGGTGTTTGTGTTGCTTAGGGCACCGGTTAGTTTGCGCAGCGCCTGCGACATAAGTCTGGCCTGAAGACCCATGTGTGAGTCTCCCATCTCGCCTTCGATTTCTGCCCTTGGAACAAGGGCCGCAACCGAGTCAACGATGATCACGTCGATTGAGCCTGAGCGAATCAGCATGTCCGCAATTTCCAAAGCCTGCTCACCGGTGTCTGGCTGGCTTACCAGTAGAGCATCGATGTCAACGCCGAGCGCCTTGGCATATTCCGGGTCCAAGGCGTGCTCGGCGTCGATGAACGCAGCAATTCCTCCAGCGCGCTGGGCATTGGCGATTGCGTGCAGGGCAAGGGTGGTCTTACCAGAAGACTCTGGTCCGTAAATCTCAACAATTCTTCCGCGAGGTAGTCCTCCGGTACCAAGGGCTGCATCCAGGGCGATGGAGCCGGTCGAAATGACCTCTACCGGTGCTCGCTCATCGGAACCCAGGCGCATAACTGAGCCTTTTCCGAATTGGCGGTCAATCTGGGCTAGAGCTGTGTCTAGTGCTTTTTCGCGATCTGAAGCTGATGGCATCTTCTGGTTCCTCTTTCGATTCGTGATGCTTCCGACAATACTTTTGGCTACCGACACTTATGGGCTCAAAACACCAATCTGTGTATAACTCTGAGCTTTCAACTGCCTTAGAGCAACCATAGCAGGATTCGAACAAGATTTCGAGTGTTCATTTACTCGGCGTGTTGTTTTTTAGCTTTTTTGTCCAGTCCAGTCCAACGCTCCTGAGGCACCTGCTGGGCCCTGCAGATAGCCAGCCAAATCTGCCTGGGGTCCTCCCCTTGGGCCAATAAAACCGAGGCAGTCTTATCCCCCAGCTCAAAAAGGGCTAAATCTCGAATCAGGACTTCAGATTGGGGCTTGCCAAACTCATCGGCCATCAGCTCTTGGAACTGGCTCAGGCGCAATTGGGGCTATTTCTCGGGCTAAATACGGCTGCCGAGCAGGTCTTTTTCAAGCTGCTCGTTGAAA
>JBILXL010000140.1:0-2681 GCA_044378505.1 Rhodoluna sp.
ACAAGACCTACCTACAAAGAGCTTGTTAGCTATACCGGTGTTGTCCTTGCCTTCGTGGTACTAGTGATGATCATCCTTGCCGGCCTTGACTTCGTATTTTTGAACGTCGTAACTTTCGTCTTCACCCCAACCGCATAGTCTTCAAAACCTAAAGAACAGGAACCTTCAATTGAGCGAGATCGAACAGAGCGAGCTAGAGACCGAAACCACTTCGGCTCCGCTAGATGCTGCCGATATTCCAGCCGCTGCGTTTTCAGCAGTTGAAGAAGTTGTTGCTGTTACAGCTTCCGAGTCAGCCGTTGTTGCTCCAACCTTCGGAGAATCAGCCGAGCAGCCAGTTATCGAAGAGCCTTACTCACCGCCAGTGGATATGGAAGTTACCGAGTCAGCTGAAACTTTCTCAGCTGAAACTCCTTCTGAGTTGGCTTCAGACAATGCCGCTACAGAAGGCACAGAAGAGCCACAAGACGAAGACCCGTACCGCGTCTTCCGCGCCGAGCTGCGCTCGCAGCCTGGTAAGTGGTTTGTTGTTCACTCCTACGCCGGATACGAAAAGCGCGTGAAGCAGAACATCGAGAACAGAAAGCTCGCCATCGAAGGTGGCGACCAGATTTTCCAGATCGAAGTTCCAATGGAAGACACCATCGAGATCAAAAACGGACAGCGAAAGCTAGTTTCTAAGGTCCGTATCCCTGGATACGTTCTAGTCCGCATGGACATGACCGAAGAGTCATGGTCACTTGTTCGCCACACCCCAGCCGTGACTGGCTTTGTTGGCAACTCCCAGAACCCGACCCCACTTCGCCCAGACGAGGCATTCGAGATGCTGAAGTCACTTTATGTTCTTCCTGAAGAAGCTCAGGCCAAGGCCGCTGCCAAGGGAAGCCAAATGGTCAAGGGCAAGGCAAGAGCTATTCCTGTCAACGTTGATTTCAAGGTTGGCGAATCGATCATGATCAAGGACGGATCGTTCGCAGGACTACCTGGAACCATCTCCGAAATCAAGCCAGAATCGGGCAAGCTCACCGTACTTGTTTCACTGTTCGAAAGAGAGACTCCAGTGGAGCTTGGTTTCGAGCAGGTCGGACCACTGAACTAAAGATTTATAAAAACCTAAACAAAAAGGAAAAGAAGAAATGGCACCCAAGAAGAAAGTCACCGGACTAATCAAGCTACAGATCCAGGCCGGAGCTGCTAACCCAGCCCCACCGATCGGTCCTGCCTTGGGTCAGCACGGTGTAAACATCATGGAGTTCTGCACCGCGTATAACAACGCGACCTCAGATCAGAAGGGTAACGTAATCCCGGTTGAAATCACCGTTTACGAAGACCGTTCCTTCACTTTTATCCTGAAGACTCCTCCAGCAGCCGAGCTAATAAAGAAGGCCGCAGGGGTTGCAAAGGGTTCTTCAACTCCTCACACTGACAAGGTGGCTCACCTGTCCAAGGAGCAGCTACTAAAGATTGCTGAAACCAAGATGGCTGACCTAAACGCCAACGACGTAGAAGCAGCAGCAAAGATCATCGCCGGTACCGCCCGCTCAATGGGAATTACCGTCGACGCCTAACACTAGGCAAAAGCAACACCAGCTCCAAAGAAACAAAGGCAGTAAAGAAGTAAAGAAGTAAAGCAACACCAAGACAACTAAAGAAGTCGTGGGAGAACTCGCTTGGGTTCGTTTAACCACAACTGTGACCAGAAAAGGAATAACAGCTATGCCAAAGCGTTCAAGGGCTTATCAAGAAGCCGCTAGCAAAATCACCGAGGGTAAGTACTACCTTCCAGCCGAGGCCGTTGCCTTGGTTCGCGAGACCGGATCAAAGAAGTTTGACTCAACTATCGAAGTTGCCGTCAAGCTGGGTGTTGACCCTCGCAAAGCAGACCAGATGATTCGTGGAACTGTATCGCTTCCTCACGGAACCGGTAAGACCGCCCGCGTTATCGTATTCGCAACCGGACCTGCAGCTGATGCTGCACGCGCAGCCGGAGCCGACGAAGTCGGTGGCGATGAATTGATTGAGAAGGTAGCAGCCGGATGGGTCGATTTCGACTCAGCTGTTTCCACCCCAGAGCTAATGGGTAAGGTCGGTCGCCTTGGAAAGGTCCTAGGCCCTAGAAACCTAATGCCAAACCCAAAGACCGGAACTGTAACCCCAGATACTGCCAAGGCAGTAACTGACATCAAGGGCGGAAAGATCGAGTTCCGTATCGACAAGCAGTCAAACCTACACTTCATCATCGGCAAGGCATCCTTTACTGCAAAGCAACTAGAGGAGAACCTAGGCACAGCACTGGACGAGATCCAGAGACTAAAGCCATCCAGCTCAAAGGGTAAATACATGATGAAGGCTGCTGTTTCAACAACCTTCGGTCCTGGCATCCTTCTGGACACTACCGTTGCAAAGGCCTAAGGCTAGAAACAACCAACTAGATCTAAAGGGGGAACCGGGGCCATAGTGCCCCGGTTCTTCTTATTTCCAGACCCAACCCTTTGGTCAAATAGACTTAGCCGAAGGGCCGCCTAAGCTCAATCGATAAATCAAGGAAAGTCAAAAAAGATGTTTTCTGCAGCCGACGAAAAGCGCGTATTAGACATGGTCCCTCGCGGGATCTATATCAACGGTGAGTGGAAAGACGCTGCCGACAAAAAGACTTTAGATGTCATCGACCCAGCTACCGG
>JBILXL010000037.1:0-9378 GCA_044378505.1 Rhodoluna sp.
GTTTGTTCCGATTGTGAACCAGACGGTTTACGCCGAGTGGACTCCAATTGACTACACGGTCACCTACAACGCTGGTCTGAGTGCGGACTCCGGAACAGTGCCGGTGGATTCCAGGCTTTACAACATCGGTCAAACTGTTTCCCTGCTTTCGAACTCGGGACTACTGGGTCGAACCGGTTACAATTTTGCCGGATGGCTGACGTCACCTTCTAGCTCGGATGCGGGATTGAATTCGGGTCAGACGGTTACTGTGGGTTCGACGAACATTAACTTCTACCCGAAGTGGACGCCGAAAACTTACTCAATCTCCTACAACCTAAACGGTGGTTCTGGCAGCCTGACTGGTGCACCAGTTAGCTGGACCGTGGGCACATCGAACGTGACCCTGCCGTCATCTGGCTTTACTAGAACCGGATACGACTTTGGTGGTTGGTCCAGAACCGCCGGCGGATCCGCTGTCTCAAACAGCTTTAGCAACAACTTCGTTGATGAAAACTTGACCGCTATTTGGACGCTGAAGACCATTGGATACACCTTTGCCCCGGGAGCCGCCTCAAGCGATGGAATCACTCGCTGGCCGGCGAACGGTTCAGGTAACTTCGGCTCAGAGATAACCTTGCCGGATCTTGACGGTGAAATAGTCACCATCGGTGGAAGCCAGTACCTATTCTTCGGTTGGGGCGATGGTTCAGCAACATACCGTTCTGGTCAGAAGTTCGTACTTACAGAGACTTTGCCTCAGTTCACTGCTCAGTGGGTCAAGCTTCTTGATGTTAGGTACTCGTTCGGCGGTGGAACCAAGTCTGTAAGCGATACCGAGACTAGCGATGGCGATCTTGAGTGTGTGAATGCTGGACTTTGTGCTCCGAACCAGGAGATCACATTACGTGGTGCCCCAACTAGGTTGGGCTACACATTTGCTGGCTGGAAGACTCAAGACGCTAGCGAAACAGTGCTCCGAGAAGCCGGAACCAAGACAGTTATCCGTGACGATAACTACTTGTTCTTCGCCGAGTGGACACCGATTGATTACAACTTCACCTTCAACTCTCTAGGTGGCAGCATCAACAACGCCAACCTGACCGGCAACATCGGTCGAGTATTGACCATGCCAAGTGCTGGAACTCGAACCGGATATACCTTTAGTGGTTGGAGCCCCGATGCTGGAGTCACCAAGTATGCCGCTGGTCCGACTTATGTCATCGGCTCAGCCTCGATTGGCTTTGAAGCAACTTGGGTGCCAGATGTTTACCAAATTGCCTACGACTGGCAGGGTGGAATTGGTTCACCTGAACCTTCGTCGAGCTTCACGGTCGGTCGCGGCCCAATGACGCTTCCAGGTCAAGGTGACCGTGTTAAGGACGGCTATAACTTCGCAGGTTGGAGCACCACCCCTGGGGGAGGTGTGGTCTCGAACTACGAACCAACCGCTAACGGTGTGCTCTTTGCTAAGTGGGATGACGGAAACTACACCGTAAGCTTCAACGCCCAGAACGGCCCAACTCCGGTTACTGATGTTCTGGTTCAAAGAACAACTTCGACAATTCTGCGCACGCCGACCCGACCAAACTTTAGGTTCATCGGCTGGTTCGATGCCCTTACTGGTGGAAACTACATAGGCGCCGCTGGAGAAACCTTCCAGCCCACAGGCAGCACGACCCTTTACGCTCGTTGGGTACAAAGCTCCTTCTTCGGTGTGGATGAAGCTGCTCTCGAAACAGCGACCACTTACACGGCAAGCTCAGGCTCTGGAATTGACACCACAATTACGCACAACCCATCTGGTTCGCGAGCTCGAATTCAGATTCCAGCTGGCACCTTGCCGAACGGAACGGTCGTATCCGTGCGCTACTTCAAGGACGTCACCCGCCAGCGCAGCGTGATTGGTGAAACTAATAACTACTTCTTCTCGGTACTAGTTTCTTGGTTGCTTGGAAGTGGAGCTACCGCCACCGTTCCAGACACACTGTTTGACGGAAACGGCAACCAGATGCCAATTACTGTGACGCTATCTAACACGCAAATCAAGGCTGGCGCCATGGTTTACCAGGTTATTGATGGAGAAGTAAGTCCACTTCAGCGGGCAACCGTTGATGGCAGCATCACCGTTCGTATCTACAGCGACCCCGAGCTTGTGGTTGCTGCGACTCCGCCGACTGCTCCACAGAATGTTCTTGTTGTTGGACCAGGTCGCGGATCCTCCACGGTTTCCTGGCTTGCCCCACAAAGCAACGGTGGAAGTCCGCTCACAAACTACAACGTCTACCTTGACGGTGTCTTGGCTTGTTCTGCAATCACTGCGTTGACGTGTGATCTCACGAACTTGAGCGATAGCAATACATACAACGTCCGAGTGGTCGCAAACAATGCTGTTGGAGGTGGTGAGGAAGCAACTACTTCCTTCACTACTCAGGCTGCCCCAAGTTCTGGTTCTGGAGGAGGTGCCGGACCAGGCCCAGTTCCGCCGGTTGCACCAGTGGTCCCTCCAAAGCCAGTGGTACCTCCAAAACCTGTTGCTCCCGCACCTGCACCAGTTGCTCCTGTCGCCCCAGTTGCACCTGTAGCCCCAGTTGCTCCTGCAGCACCCTCTGCTCCGACTGATCCCGGCGCAGCTCCTGCTGACCCAGGAACTGAGGTAGTTCCTGGTGCACCGGTAGATGATGACGCTCCTCCTGAGCCGTTCGACCCACTTTCTTCACCTGAAGCTGTTGCGGCTCTAACCGACTCTCTCGGTAATGCAGCTGCCGCTGTTGGAGCGATTGCCGCTGCAGCAGCTGGTGCTGCAGCTGCCGCTGCGGCTGCTGGTGGAGGTGGCGGTTCATCCGGTGGATCTGGTTCTTCTGGTGGATCTGGTGAAGGTGGTTCCATTGCGACCATTGATGCCGCTCACGAGAGATATACCAACCGTCGTCGTGGACGGGGGGATAACTGGAAGATTTGGAAGAAAAAGTGGCTGACCTTTACCGATAAGCCTTCTATTTGGCTGGTTGTGAAATCGGCTTGGCTATCACCGCTGTTCTCAAAGATTGCGGTTGATGGAGCATACCTAAGAGCTGCCTTTGGTTCCCTGGGACTTCTTCCAACTATTGCTGCGGCAATGATTTCGGTGATGAACGTTTCGCTAAATGATGGAGCGGTGCTGACTCCGCAGTGGCAGTGGTTTATTGTCCTTGCGGTTATTGGTATCTTCGATGCCTTCGCAGGTCTAGTTGGAACAGTGATCTTTGTTCTTGGAACAGTTATGACAGCCGGCACTGTCGGTATTGACGATGTCAGGTTGCTACTTGGTGTGATCATCGTGGGCTACGGACCGGCGCTATTGGCTAACGCCTTTAGAGCCTTCCGTAAGGATCCTGAAGATGACGATGTTTATTGGTGGGAGCGAATAGTTGACCTAGTTGTGCTTCCATTCATTGGTGGCTGGGTGACTGCAACCATGATCAGCATCTTGCCTGCTCTTGCTGGAACCACCATGGCGGTAGCCAACCACGTGAACGAGTTCGCAATCGCGATTGCGATTGCCATCACGCTTCGCGTGGTGTTTGAAGAGTGCGTTGCAAGAATGTTCCCAGCTAGGTTGGATGTTCTTCATCCAACCGATGTCAGCGATCCGGTTCCTGCTCAGAAGTGGATATCTGTTGCCTTCCGTCTGTCAATCTTCGTCTTTGTGACCGCAGCTTTGATGGGCAACGTCTGGCAGGTCTGGGTTGGTAGCGCCTTGTTTATCTTGCCGACCATCCTTGGTTTCTACTCACACAGGTTCAAGAACTACCCATTGATCTGGAGAGTCTTGCCTACCGGTATCCCAGGACTAGCTTTTGCCTTGATTGTGGCCTCGGTCACAACCGCGATTGTTGGCAGCTGGTTTGGGTCAACGCCGGATTTGGCGCTTTGGTCCTTTGCGCTGCTACCTATTCCAATGCTCGGTCTTGCTGTTTTGGCCATGATTGGCCGCGAGGGCAAAGAAGGGGAGGTCCGCTGGATTAAGAGGCCGGGCTTCAAGTGGGTCTACCGTATCGGTGGAATTGTGATGCTACTTGTCACCATGGAGCTAGCTGGGGTCCTCGATATCTTCCCGTTTTAGTGGCGTATAAAGAGGTATGAATTCGTACCTCTTTATACGTACCCAAATGAAGCACAAATCCATTGAATTACGGGGTTACTGGTTGATTTTCATCAGGCTTACGATAGCTTTTGTGACCAACTTAGGAGCTAGTTCTAAATGCCTGTAATTCCTATGTTTCCCTTGGGATCGGTACTTCTGCCAGCTATGCCGCTGCAGCTTCGGATCTTTGAGCCTAGATATCTCAAGTTATTGGGGGATTTGGTTGCTTCTGATAAGCCTGAATTTGGGGTGGTTCTTATCGAGCGGGGCCAAGAAGTCGGCGGTGGGGAAAAGCGTATGGCGATTGGAACCTTGGCCTCGGTTTCTGAAATTGGGACCACGGATGATTTTCTGGGACTGGAATCGGTTGGATCAACTAGGTTTCGAGTGAATTCCTGGCTACCGGATGATCCATATCCGATTGCTGATGTTGACTTCTTGCCTGATCTGATCTGGGATGACAGCTTGATGCCAGCTCGCGTTCATCTAGAGACCAAGGTCAGACAGCTACTTGCTTTTGTCAGTGAGTTCGGTGATTTGCAGTTTGGTGCCGACACAGCTCTAAGTGATGACCCAATGGAATCTTGTTGGCAGCTAGCTGGCATCTTGCCAGTTGGGCCACTTGATCAAGTTGACTTACTTGAGTCTCAATCAGCCGAAGAGCTAATTGCCAGAACTTACGAGATGGCGGCAGCAGCTGAAAAAACCCTTCGGGCGATTATGGATCAGCAGGCTGAAAGTGATGAGTCTGACTTGTAGTCAGGCTTTCTACGGAGGCGAGAAAACCCCAACGCCTTTGCTCTTTGCTACCTGCGCCAACTGGTTATCGGTGGTTGCAATTGAGCCCTTTACCTTCATCGCTTGGTGCAGCACACAAGCATCAGGCATCTTGAGAGTCGTGGTGGCTCGAAGTGTTGCAAGCTTGCTTGCATCCGAGCCATCAATGGAGGTCACCACCAAACCCAATGCGCTAAATGTCTTTAGGAATTTATCCAGCTTGCCATTTCGGGCTGGGTGAACCAGAGCTTCTGCTTGGCTAAGAGCAGTCATCTGCAAATCAAAGCTTGCAGTGTCGCGAAACATTTCAAGTGCCCACTTGTGGTGAGGGTCACTAGAAGACACCAGAGCGATTAGGGCACTGGCGTCAAGAACTACTACTTCGGCCAATCCCCACCCAATTCTTGTTTCCAGTTAGCAGGCCAGGTGCCATCCATGGAACCTGCTAGCTTTTGGATCTGAGTCAATCTCTGGCTAGTTCTCTCAGCGCTTTCGCGCTCGATGGTAGTAATACCTACCTCTAGGAGCTTTCTAAGAAGTAGGGTGCGCTGGCCGGCAAGCTCGGGCCAGATCTTCTCGGCTTGGGTCAAAGCCTGAGCCAGCTGGTCAGTCTCGGTGATCATGTGTCTTGCTCTGGTGGTTGGCATAGGACTAGTGTAGCACTTTAGTCCTAAGTGCTACACCGACATCAAGGGGCACAAAAATCGGCGAGAATAAGGGTAGCTTTAGAGCAGTCTTGACCAGGAAACCCAAGTCAAATAAGGGAACTTACCTAAGGAGTATCGTGTCGCTAATTGGTGTCATCAAGGAACAACAAGCTGAGTCCAGGGTTGCCGCAACTCCGGAAACAGTCAAGGTTATTGTCTCCCTTGGCTACGAAGTACTTGTTGAATCCGGTGCTGGCCTAAAAGCATCCTTCCCAGATACTGCCTACGTAGCTGCCGGAGCCAAGATCGGTTCTACTGAGGCTGCTTGGGGAGCCGACATTGTTCTAACCGTTAGCGCACCAGCAGATGCTGAGATCAAAAAACTCAAGAAGAGTGCAGTTCTAGTTGGAGTATTGAGCCCAGCTCTAAAGCCTGAGCTTCTAGCTGCCCTTGCCGCCCAGGGAGTAACCGCGCTCGCCATGGATGCGGTCCCAAGAATTTCTCGCGCGCAGTCAATGGACGTACTTTCCTCGATGGCGAACATCGCAGGATACCGAGCAGTTATTGAGGCAGCTCACGAATTTGGAAGATTCTTTACAGGTCAAGTCACCGCAGCTGGAAAAGTTGCCCCTGCCAAAGTTTTGGTAGCAGGAGCAGGTGTTGCCGGCCTTGCTGCAATCGGATCGGCATCAAGTCTTGGTGCAATAGTTCGAGCAACTGATCCAAGACCAGAGGTAGCCGACCAGGTCAAATCAATTGGTGGAGAGTATCTGCTAGTTGAAGTCGAAGAGAAGATGGAATCAAGCGATGGCTACGCTAAGGAAACCGGCAAAGCCTACGATCAAAGAGCCGCTGAGATTTACTCAGAGCAGGCAGCCGATGTTGACATCATTATTACAACCGCTCTTATTCCAGGCCGTCCTGCTCCAAAGCTAATCACCGCAGAAGATGTTGCCCTAATGAAGCCAGGAAGCGTCATTGTTGATATGGCTGCAGCCCAGGGCGGAAACGTCGCAGGCTCAGTTGCGGGACAAAAGATTGTGACCTCAAATGGCGTCACTATCCTTGGGTATACAGATCTTCCTTCCCGCCTGCCAGCTCAGTCCTCACAGCTTTATGGCACAAACCTTGTGAACCTGCTGAAGCTGCTAACTCCAGCCAAGGACGGCAAGGCCGTTATTGACTTTGAAGATGTGGTTCAGCGCTCAGTGACCGTGGTCCAAGAAGGATCAATCACCTGGCCACCGCCACCGGTCCAAGTCTCGGCAGCTCCGGTAGCTAAGGCCGAGCCGATAGCTATGCCTGTGAAAAAGACCATGTCGCTTAGAACTCGTGCCGCCTTGATTGCCGCCGGAATGGCTGCACTGTTTGCAATTGTTTCGTTGGCACCGGCTCCGCTGCCTCAGCACTTTTTGGTGTTGATGCTTTCGGTAGTTATTGGTTTCTATGTGATCGGTAAAGTCCACCACGCGCTACACACCCCATTGATGTCTGTGACCAACGCCATCTCGGGAATTGTTGTGGTGGCGGCTATCTTGCAGATCAACGACACAAACTTGCTGGTTCAGATTCTTGCGGCTGTTGGTATTTTGCTTGCAAGCATCAACGTCTTCGGTGGCTTCGCTGTCACCTCTCGAATGCTCAAGATGTTCACGAGAGGAGACAAATAATGACCGCTCAAGCTTTAGCTAACGCCGCTTATGTTGTGGCCGCACTTTTGTTCGTTATGAGCCTTGCAGGCCTTAGCAAGCACGAAACCGGTAGAACCGGTATCCGCTACGGCATCGCAGGAATGACAATCGCAATTGCCGTTACTGTTTGGCTATCTCTTTCTGGTTCTTGGACCGACTCAACTTTGCTTGGCGTTGGGCTTTTGGTTGCTGCGCTAGCTGTTGGAGCAGTAATTGGTCTATGGCGAGCAAAGGTAGTTGCCATGACCGGCATGCCCGAGCTGATCGCTTTGTTCCACAGCTTCGTAGGTCTAACCGCCGTATTGGTTGGTTGGAATGGTGCTCTTCACGCCAAGGAACTATCTCCTGAACTCGCCGGTGTTCACAGTGCCGAGGTATTCATCGGAGTCTTTATTGGTGCGGTGACCTTCACTGGTTCGATCGTTGCTTACTTGAAGCTTTCAGCCAAGATGAGCTCAAAGCCGTTGATTCTTCCAGGTAGAAACCTGCTGAACCTATTTGCCTTACTTGGCTTTGTTGTTCTAACGGTTGCCTATGTGATCACACCAATTCTTGGACTTTTGATTGCAGTGACAGTTTTGGCTCTTGCCCTCGGTTGGCACTTGGTTGCTTCCATCGGTGGAGGAGACATGCCGGTAGTTGTCTCGATGCTGAATAGCTACTCAGGTTGGGCCGCTGCGGCAACTGGATTCTTGCTTGGAAATGATTTGTTGATTGTCACCGGTGCCCTAGTTGGCTCCTCCGGTGCTTACCTTTCTTACATCATGTGCCGAGCGATGAACCGAAGCTTTGTTTCGGTTATCTTCGGAGGCTACGGCATCGAAGCTCCATCAGAATCTGATGAAGAAGTCGGCGAGCACACTGAAACTGATGCTGCTTCGGTGGCTGAGCTTTTATCCAACGCTAAGACCGTTGTGATCACACCGGGCTACGGCATGGCGGTAGCTCAGGCTCAATACCCGGTTGCAGAACTTGCCAAGAAGCTTCGCGAGAAGGGTGTTGAAGTTCGCTTCGGAATTCACCCGGTTGCAGGAAGACTCCCTGGACACATGAACGTACTTCTTGCCGAAGCCAAGGTTCCTTACGACATCGTTCTAGAGATGGATGAGATCAACGAAGACCTTGCAAGCACCAATGTGGTTTTGGTGATCGGTGCTAACGACACAGTGAACCCAGCTGCAACTGAGAACCCATCAAGCCCGATTGCCGGTATGCCGGTACTAAAGGTTTGGGAAGCTGAGAACGTCATTGTGTTTAAACGCTCGATGGCATCGGGTTATGCAGGAGTTGCAAACCCACTGTTCTATAAGCCAAATGCCAAGATGCTCTTTGGTGATGCCAAAGAGAAGGTCAACGACATTCTGAAGGCACTTTAGGCTTTTAGCTGCAATCAGGCTTCGAAGACTGACACTCCAAGCGCCACAACAACCCATGCAATAACTGCAGCCCAAATCACCATGGCCGCAGAAACCAGAGTTGTTACTTTCAGTGGTTTGACACCAGCAGCAACCGAAGCTGCCGCAGCGAACTGAGTTCCAATAAGGATTGGGCCAAGGGCTGCCATGCCGAAGATTCCATACTTATCGAAAGCCTGTTGGGCTTTGACAAATTTTGGAGATTCGGGTTCTTTGCCCTTGGCTACTCTTCTGGCAACAATCCAGTTTCGAAGCGCTCCTCCACCGTAGGCAAAAACAGCGATGGTGATGATGTTTCCAACCGAGGCGAACACCACGGTCAGAACTGGATCTAGTCCAAGCACAATTCCAGCCGGCACCACCGCAATGGCTTCCAGCCAGGGGATAGCTCCGCCTAGAAATACTCCAAAGAGTCCTAATTGTTCTAGGTTCATGATTTCCTCTCAAACAATCTCGTGAAGTTTGTTAGCACCGCTTCCATGGGTCCTCTAGTTCGGTACCTAAGGTTTAGTTGTGCCAGTAGGGCAAGTACCAGCCAGGTTGCCGCTGCGATTAGAACAACACTGAGCAAGCTAAGTTCTTGGAACAGACCGAATCCCCAAGCTGAGAACAAAGTGGAGAAAACTAGTGACTGACCTAGATAGATACTCAGCGAGTGACGACCTGCTGCACTTAGAAGCGAAAGCTTCCATCTTTGGCTAAGCAACCAGAGACCACCAACCAGTCCGGCTGACATCAGCGGA
>JBILXL010000141.1:0-2638 GCA_044378505.1 Rhodoluna sp.
TGGAGTCAAATGGGCCAGCGGAAACCCTGTCGATGGGTGCTGACTTTGAATTTCCGTATGCGAGCATCTAGGCTCGACCACTCGAACCGAAACCAGTTTCGCGGCGTTCGCTATCAGGAAGTTTGTCAACTGCGGTAAAGACAGCCTTCTCGACAGACTGGATAAGAAGCTGAGCAATTCGATCCCCTACGGCAATTTCAAAATCAGTATCAGAACTGTTATACAAAATCACCATAATCTCACCGCGGTAACCAGCATCGATGGTTCCAGGTGTATTCAAGACTGTGATGCCGTGCTTTGCCGCCAAACCTGATCTTGGGTGAACTAACCCTACATACCCATTAGGTAGTGCAATCGAAACACCGGTAGGCACCAATACTCGAGACCGGGCCGGAACAGTGGTTGCAACAAAAGAACGCAAGTCAGCACCCGCATCTCCTGGTTTGGCGTAGACCGGTGCAAAGCCCTCTGGGGCGCTTATCAATACTCGAACTTCACTCATCAGATGACAGCGTAATCTAGAAACTGTGCCCAACCCAAAACCGACAGAGCCAATTGTCTATAGGGAGCGAGTTCGCCCAAATTTAGGAACCTTTATAGCGGTGGCAACGCTGTTGCCGGCTGTGACACTGGTTTCTGAGCCGTTTGATTATCGAATTGGAATAGCTGTTGGGCTAATTCTGGTGATGTCAATTTGGGCAGCGCTATTTTTCTTGGCCCCAGTTATTCAGGTAGGAAGTTCTCATCTAACAGTAGCCCGTGCAAAGATTCCGAGGAATTTACTTGGAAAAATCGAAGAGATTGCTAAAGATCAGATTTTTTCTGAACGCGGACCGAAGCTAGATCCGGCCGCCCACAAAGTTTTCCAGGGAACAGTGAAAACTGCCATAAAAATCACAGTGAACGATCCAAATGATCCGACCCCCTACTGGATCATCTCAACTCGGAAGCCGGCACAACTAGCCGAAGTGCTTAGGGCAAAAAACTAAGCGTCACACTCTGAACAGATTGGGCCGTTCTTGGTCTTTCTTGCAACCAGTGAGCGGTGCTTAACAATAAAGCAATTTGAACAAGTGAATTCATCATCTTGTGGAGGCAAAACCACAACATCAAGATCTTCCGAGACTACGTCCGGGATTGAAAAAGAGTCTCCGGACTCATCTACCTCAGTGTCAGAAGAGCCAGTAGTGGCCGGGGCGCGCTCTTTTATAGCTTCGATTGACTCGGTGTCATCGTCAGCTTTTCTAGGGGCGTCGTAATCGGTTGCCATTGTGGGACCCTTCAGTTCTTCGGTAAGCGCTAGTAGTGTCCAACAAAAACCACCCAATAGCAAACCGACACAGCGACAATTTCCTCGGAAACTCCCGTGTTTTTGCTAGGCCCACGAGGCCCTTGCTGGCACACTTCTTGTTAGGAGAAGACAAGCCATGAAAGACATAAAGTTCCTGGGCGCAGATGGTGACTTTCTATTGCTCGAAACCGCCGAAGGGGTAAGGTACCGACTCTTAGTTGACGAAACTGTCAGGCGCGCCAGCCGAGGCGAAACGCAGTCGCAGCTCGACGCACCGACCCTAAGTCCTAGGGAGATTCAAGAGGAGATCCGAGTTGGCAGAAGTATCCAAGACATTATCGCCGCCAGCGGAGCTCCGGAAGAATACATTCGCAAGTTTGCCCAACCGGTTCTTGATGAACTAAATCATGCCGTTCTAAACGCCCTAACCGTGAGACTGGAAATCGCGGGTGATCGATTCAATGAGCCAACCGCTCGAGAATTCGGCGACATTATCAAATCAAGATTGGCTGCCAGCGGCGCAGGCATAGAGCGCTGGTCTGCTCTCAAGGCTCCTGATCAAGGCTTCTTTATCTTCTGTGAATTCGAGCTCAACGGCGAAACAAAGAAGGCCACCTGGAGTTATAACCCTAAACGACTTGCCCTTTCTCCAGAAAACGATGTGGCAATCAACCTCTCGTCTCAGGACAGACTTGCAAGCCAAGCACCAAGACTTCGACCGGTCGCAACAGCGCCAACTTCGATAACCGAGAGCCTGGGTGAAACTGTTGATCTTGTAAGGTCAATCCCTACCTCCGCAGCACCGCTGAATACAACTGCTTCCGAACCAGATGAGTCAGCAATTTCTGAGACGGCAGATTTGCTCGACGCACTGCGAAAGAAAAGAAATGAACGCGAAAGCGTTGAGCAATTAGATCCACACCCTTCCACTGAAGGTTTGAGAATTGTTGAGTATGTGCCAGAGCCAATTATTCTCGAGGAAGAGCCGGAGCCTACGCCTGCACCAGTAAATACTGACTCATCAAATTCACCTAAGCGTGGGCGTGCATCTATCCCAAGCTGGGATCAAATTGTTTTTGGAACAAAGACTGAAGACTAAGGCTTCTTAGAAAACCAGTAGCGGAACTTCCCACTCGGCTTTGCTCATTCCACCGTGTTGGCCAATCATCGACATCGATTTCACTTTTGCAAATTCTCGATGGTAAACAACTCGATCGCCTTTAGGTAAAAGAACCAAATCAGGGGCAACTTTCTTAGCCGACTCACTTAGTGGCTGGTACCAACCGGCATCAACCAGTTCCTGCATAGTCACAACCTCAGCCTGGGACCCTAAATCAGCCTGAAGTG
>JBILXL010000148.1:0-2635 GCA_044378505.1 Rhodoluna sp.
CGCCGGTACCTGACTGAGTAACTCTGTAAACATCTTCTTGTGCTGTATTTACAAGATCAGTGACTTCACCTTCGTTGGCGTAGCCAAGTTGTGCAATGCGTGTTCCAACTTCAACGAGTCTTCTTAGCGTTGCTTTTTCCTGGACAATCTTTGCGTAAAAGGAAGCGTTGGCTGCAGTTGGAACAGTGCTGGTAAGTGTGTGCAAATAATCTGCACCGCCGGAACGAACCAAGCTTCCAGTTTTTACAAGCTGATCGGTAACCGTAATGACATCGGTTGGTTCACCCATTCCGTAAAGAGTGAGTAGCGCTTCAAAAATGATTTGGTGTTTCGGTGCGTAGAAATCTGGACCGTGAACATATTCGAAAACTTCAGCAACTGCTTCTTGCGAAATTAACATCGCACCGAGCGTGGATTGTTCTGCTAAAAGGTCGTGAGGTAGCACTCTGTCATTGGATCGCCCCGGGTCTGCCGGTAGCACGGGCGCCAATGACATTGAATGCTCCTAGAAGTGGGGGTGGTGACAACTTGTCTAGCATCCACCACTGACAAACCCTTATAAAGCCGCGGTGTGTATAACACTGTGGATAACTCGGGGAAAACACTCTAATAAATCGGGAAAACTTGTGGACAGAGGTGTGGAATCACAAAATCTTTCGAGCTCTCATGCCAACTAATCATTGAGATTTGGGTGTGCATAACTAATTCCTAGCAAACTCTCAAGATAGCAATGAGGGTTGTGTATAAGCCGCTCTTTTGGTCCAAAAACAGGGTGCTAACCACAGGTTATCCACAACTTGGCCAGCGTGGTCCTTTTGGGACCCGAAAAGTACTAAACCCCAGACCAATGATCTGGGGTTTAGTTCAATGCTTTGAAAAGGTTTTACTTCTTAGCAACAACCTTTAGCTTGATGGTTGCAACCATGTCGCCGTGCAGACGCACGGTGGCTAGGTATTCGCCAACTGAGCGGATTGGGTTTGGAATTTCGACCTTGCGCTTGTCGATCTGACCAATGCCTGCTTCAGCAACAGCTGCAGCGATGTCGCCAGTCTTGACTGAACCGAATAGTCGACCGCCAACGCCTGCCTTGATGGAGAGCTTCACTGAAGCTTCTTCCAGGCGAGCCTTTAGGGTCTGTGCCTCTTCGATGGTTGCTAGCTGACGTGCGTCACGAGCTGCGCGGATAGAACTAACTTGTCTTTCGCCGCCCTTGCTCCAGATAACAGCGAAGCCGCGAGGCAACAAGTAGTTTCGTGCGTAGCCGTTCTTAACTTCAACGACGTCGCCTGCAGAACCTAGTCCTGAGACCTCGTTAGTGAGAATGATCTTTGACATATTCCTGGTTCTCCTTAGCGGCCAGCACCGGCGTATGGCAAAAGAGCCATCTCGCGTGCGTTCTTGATTGCGGTTGCGATTAGGCGCTGTTCCTGAACAGAAACACCGGTGATGCGACGTGCGCGGATCTTTCCGCGGTCTGAGATGAATTTTCTCAGTGTTGCAACATCCTTGTAGTCGATGATTCCGACCTTCATGAATTTAACTGGAGCTAGTTTGTCTAGCTTCGAGTTACGAGTTGGTTTACGACGTGGGTCGGTTTTTCCAGCCATCTTGTTTTTCTCCTAGTTTCTAAACTTTAAAAAGGTGTGTCGTCGGATGCAGGAGCACCTGGGTTTGCCCAGCCGTCATCGGCCTTTGCTGCAGCTGGTGCTGCAGGGGTGTTGGCCCAAGGATCTTGGGTCATTGCCTGAGGTGCGTTGCCGCCTTCGCGAGCACGACGGGTAACTGCAGCTGTTGCATAGCGAAGGGACGGACCGATTTCCTCGATCTCAACCTCTAGTGAAGCGCGAGCTTCACCCGATGCAGCAGTGTAAGCAGAAGGAGCCTTTAGGCGACCGGTTACAACAACACGGGAACCTTTAGTCAAAGACTGTGCAACGTTCTCGGCTAGTTCACGCCAAGCGGTGCAACGAACCCAAACAGTTTCGCCATCTTCCCAAGCGTTGGTCTGCTTGTTCATTGTGCGAGGAGTGGATGCAACTCTTACGCTTGCAACAGCTACTCCGCCTTGGGTGTAACGAAGTTCTGGGTCGTCAGCAATGTTGCCAACTACGGTGATTGTGACTTCTCCGGCCATGATTACTCCGCTGCTACTTCTGCAGCCTCAGCTGCAGGCTTTGCAGCTGGCTTGTCGGCAGAATCTTTTCTTGGGCCCTTGCGAGCTGGACGCTCGGATGGCTTCTCAGCTACGTACTCAATCGGTGTGATTGTGAACTGCACGTCCTCGGCGCGGAGCACCTTGGTGCGCATGACAGCTTCTGAAAGGTTCAGCTGACGGTCAAGCTCGATAACGGCATCTGATGGCGCTGTCATGTTGATGACGGCGTAGATACCTTCGGACTTCTTCTGGATTTCATAAGCCAAACGGCGTCTGCCCCAGATGCTCAATGTGTCAACAGTGCCTTTAGCAGTGGTGATTACGTTGAGGAATTTTTCTAGGGATGGTTGTACTGTTTTTTCTTCGACGGTTGGGTCGAGAATAACCATTACTTCGTACTGATGCATAGCTAACCCACCTCCTTTGGACTAGAGCGGCCATGGACGTTCCATGACAGGAGGGTATAAATGACATCTGCT
>JBILXL010000038.1:0-9243 GCA_044378505.1 Rhodoluna sp.
TCTCGATAGCGAGCTGATGAGCATTGCAAAGCCAGAGGCCATCGTTTTGCACTGCCTTCCTGCCTATCGGGGCTTTGAAATAGCAGCGGATGTTCTGGATGGGCCGCAGTCGGTTGTTTGGGATCAGGCCGAAAACCGCCTGCATGCCCAAAAGGCCCTTATGGTTTGGCTGGCCGCACGCTCAAAAGCCTAAGATTGAACTAATCTCGAGCCTTTTCGGGTCTGATTTTTGAAGTAGTAGGAGACAAATGGCCCAGCGCGTTGTTTTGGCATATTCCGGTGGTCTTGACACCTCTGTTGGTATCGGCTGGCTGAAAGACGCCACCGGTAAAGAGGTAGTTGCCATGGCCATCGACGTTGGCCAAGGTGGCGAAGACATGGAGGTAATCAGACAGCGCGCTCTCGATTGCGGAGCTGTCGAGTCAGTGGTGATTGACGCCCAGTCAGAGTTTGCCGATGACTACATCATGCCTGCCCTAAAGGCCAATGCACTTTACCAAAAGCGCTACCCATTGGTTTCGGCTCTGTCTCGTCCACTTATTGCAAAGTACCTGGCAAAGACCGCTAAGGAACTAGGCGCAGACACAGTTGCCCACGGCTGCACAGGCAAGGGAAATGACCAAGTTCGATTCGAGGCATCAGTAGCTGCGATTTCCCCGGACCTTACTTCTATTGCGCCTATTCGTGACCTAGCGCTAACTCGCGACAAGGCTTTGGAATACGCAGCCGAGCACAATCTGCCAATTGCCCAGTCGAAAAAGAGTCCATACTCAGTAGATCAGAACGTTTGGGGAAGAGCGGTCGAGACTGGATTCTTAGAAGACCCGTGGAATGCCCCAATTGAAGACCTTTATACCTACACCCAGGACCCGGATGTTTTGAGGGAGCCTACCGAAGTCATCATCAGGTTCGACCAGGGAATTCCGGTTTCAATCGATGGAGTTTCTTACGGCGCCATTGAAATGGTCAAGAAGATGAACGAATTGGCAGGTGCCCACGGGGTCGGACGCATCGACATCGTCGAAGATCGCCTTGTTGGAATCAAATCCCGTGAGATCTACGAAGCACCCGCTGGAATTGCTTTGATTCAGGCTCACGAAGAGCTTGAGAACCTAACCCTTGAGCGTGATGTGAACAGGTTCAAGAAGGGAATTGAGGACAAGTGGGCAACCATGGTGTACGAAGGCCTTTGGTTCTCTGATTTGAAGCGCTCGCTAGATGTTTTCATCGACCACACCCAAAAGTATGTCTCGGGTGAAATTCGCCTAAAGCTTCGCGGGGGTAGGGCTGTTGTGACTGGCCGCAGGTCCGAACAGAGCTTGTACGACTTCAATTTAGCTACCTACGACACCGGAGATAGCTTCGATTCATCGCTAGCTAAGGGCTTTATTGAGCTTTGGGCTCTTCCAAGCAAGATTTCGGCGAGACGCTCACATGGCAAGTGAGACCAAGCCCGGTGCACTCTGGGGCAGTAGGTTCGCCTCTTCGGCGGCCGACTCTGTAGCAGCACTTAGTAAATCAACACATTTTGACTGGCGCTTGGCGCAGTACGACATCGCTGGTTCCAGAGCGCACGTCAAAGCTCTGTTTACCGCAGGATATCTGAGCAGCGACGAAGCAGAAAGACTAACAAAAGTTTTGGCTCAGCTATTAGAAAGAGTGCAGGCTGGAAGCTTTGTTCCTAAAGACCAAGATGAGGATGTTCACTCGAGCCTTGAGCGCGGAATCATTGAAATCGCAGGCGCTGACCTAGGTGGAAAGCTTCGTGCCGGAAGATCCAGAAACGATCAAATAGCAACCCTGATTCGCTCGTACCTAATGGACGAAGCGGTAGTTATTGAGAACTTAGTTCGGGAACTAATCGAAGTCATCACTGACCGAGCCCAAGAGCACTTGGGGTCGGCAATTCCTGGAAGAACCCACATGCAGCACGCTCAGCCGGTGCTTCTTTCACATCATCTTCTAGCGCACACCTGGCCACTGGTTCGCGATATAGAAAGACTGCGCGACTGGCGAGTTAGAGCCAATGTGTCGCCTTACGGGGCTGGCGCGCTAGCTGGTTCGAGCTTGGGACTTGACCCAAATTTAGTCGCTAACGAATTGGGCTTTGCAGCAACAACACAAAACTCAATTGACGGAACTTCCGCAAGAGACGTAGTTTCAGAATTCACTTTTGTCATGAGCTTGATAGGTATCAACCTGTCGAGATTTGCTGAAGAAATCATCATTTGGGCAACTGCTGAGTTTGGATACATCAAACTCGACGATGCTTACTCAACCGGATCATCGATTATGCCTCAGAAGAAAAACCCTGACGTTGCTGAACTTGCTAGAGGAAAATCTGGACGTTTGATTGGCAACCTCACCGGCCTACTCGCAACACTAAAGGGACTTCCTCTTGCCTACAACCGAGATCTTCAAGAAGACAAAGAACCGGTGTTTGATTCCATCGACACACTCAAGCTTTTGCTTCCAGCATTTTCTGGAATGGTAGCAACAATGAAATTTGACTTGGACCGCTTAGAGCGTCTTGCACCGGCAGGATTCTCGCTTGCAACTGATGTTGCAGAGTGGCTAGTGAAGCAGCAGGTTCCATTCCGCGAAGCGCATGAAATTACCGGCTGGTTAGTTGCATACTGCGAGAAGAATTCACTCGGCCTTCACGAAGTTCCAGACAGCGAGATGGCAAAGATTTCTAAGTCACTAACTCCTGAGGTCAGAGATGTTCTTTCAGTTTCCGGTTCAATCAAGTCTCGATCTGGTGCCGGGGGAACAGCTCTTCCACGAGTACTTGACCAAATTAGCGAACTTCGAAAGAACTGGATCACCAAGTAATGGTTATTTCAAGTCAGGCCAACGACAAATCCTTTAAGGGTTTATGGGAGGAGCTGCAGTGGCGTGGGCTTGTTGCAATTTCTACCGACGAGGCTGAATTATCCAAGCAGTTGAATTCAGGAAAGCTCACTTACTACATCGGCTTTGATCCAACGGCGCCATCGCTTCACCTAGGAAACTTAGTGCAGCTACTTGTAATGAGAAGGTTGCAGCTGGCAGGCCACAACCCGATTGTTTTGATTGGTGGCTCAACAGGTTTGGTTGGCGACCCACGTCCAACTGCCGAGCGAGTACTGAACACCAAAGAAACTGTTTCTGAATGGGTTGAAAAACTCTCTAAGCAGGCATCCAGGTTCCTTGATTTTTCTGGTAGCAACAAAGCAACCTTGGTAAACAACCTGGACTGGACAGCACCGCTTAGTGCCATTGATTTTCTTCGCGAGATTGGAAAGCACTTCCGAGTGGGCAAGATGCTGTCCAAGGAAGCGGTTAGTGCCAGATTGAATTCTGAGCACGGCATTAGCTACACAGAATTTAGCTACCAAATACTCCAGGGCTATGACTTTTTAGAATTGTTCCGCCGCCATAACTGCACCCTTCAGCTTGGAGGTTCCGATCAGTGGGGGAACCTAACTTCCGGTTCCGATTTGATTCATAAAGTTGAGGGTAAATCCGTTCACTTGTTGGCAACACCTTTGATCACAAATTCCGATGGAAAAAAGTTTGGAAAAAGTGAAGGCAACGCTGTTTGGTTAGATGCAGAACTAACAAGTCCTTACGCTTTTTACCAGTTCTGGTTGAACGTAGAAGATGCTGACGTAATAGATCGCCTAAAAGTTTTCACATTTTTATCCAAGGCAGAGATTGAAGCTTTGGCCGAGCAGGTTAAATCAGCTCCGCACCTGAGGGAGGCCCAGCGAGCCCTGGCCCTTGAAGTCACCAGCCTGGTTCACTCGCCTGAGGCAGCTAACGGGGCCATTCAGGCTTCTAAGGCACTGTTCGGCCAGGCTGAACTGACCGACCTTTCCGAGCAAGATCTACTGTCAGCCCTATCCGAGCTTCCGAACGTTAAGGCAGCCAAGGGGGCTTCAATTGCTCAGCTTTTGGTTGATACTGGCCTAGAAGCCAGTGTTTCCGCGGGTCGCAGGGCTATCAAGGAGGGTGGGGTCTACCTCAACAACGAGAAAGTGGTCGACGAGGCAGCGGTTTTTGAGCAGGTTTTGCCAGGCAACGTAGCGGTGCTTCGGAGGGGTAAAAAGACCCTGGCTGCTATCTATCTTTCCTGAAAAGAAATTGCCTTAAAGGGGCTAAAAACCCTTATTTGATTTGACATTGCGGGCCACAACAGCGTAATCTTGTGAAGTTGTCCAAAGCTTGAAATTCTGTCTAGAGTTTCGGCTCAAGTGCACAAAACGCCACCTCCAAAAGTAGCTAGAAATCAAGGTTTCTAGTCGGTTTTGGAGTCGGCAAATTGGAAAAGCAGCTCCGGAGATCGAAAATAAAAATTCGATTCCCGGACGCATCCGATCCTTGAGAACTCAACAGCGTGCACAATGTCGATGCCAATAACATCTTGGCTTTATTTGGCCTGCCAAATAATGTCAAGAGAACAAATTGGATTAGACAGATTGTCAGACAATCTGATTTAGTCAGATCAAATTGATTGCCCCATTTTCCGGGGCATTCGTTCTAGTTTGCTTGAGGGCTTCGGTCCAAAAAGCTACTTAACTTTTACGGAGAGTTTGATCCTGGCTCAGGACGAACGCTGGCGGCGTGCTTAACACATGCAAGTCGAACGATGAAGCTGGAGCTTGCTCCAGTGGATTAGTGGCGAACGGGTGAGTAACACGTGAGCAATCTGCCCTTGACTCTGGGATAACTGCGGGAAACTGTAGCTAATACCGGATACGACACCTTGGGGCATCCTAGGGTGTGGAAAGAATTTCGGTCAAGGATGAGCTCGCGGCCTATCAGCTAGTTGGTGAGGTAATGGCTCACCAAGGCGACGACGGGTAGCCGGCCTGAGAGGGTGACCGGCCACACTGGAACTGAGATACGGTCCAGACTCCTACGGGAGGCAGCAGTGGGGAATATTGCACAATGGGCGCAAGCCTGATGCAGCAACGCCGCGTGAGGGATGAAGGCCTTCGGGTTGTAAACCTCTTTTAGCAGGGAAGAAGCGAAAGTGACGGTACCTGCAGAAAAAGCACCGGCTAACTACGTGCCAGCAGCCGCGGTAATACGTAGGGTGCAAGCGTTGTCCGGAATTATTGGGCGTAAAGAGCTCGTAGGCGGTTTGTCGCGTCTGCTGTGAAAATCCAAGGCTCAACCTTGGACCTGCAGTGGGTACGGGCAGACTAGAGTGCGGTAGGGGAGATGGGAATTCCTGGTGTAGCGGTGGAATGCGCAGATATCAGGAGGAACACCAATGGCGAAGGCACATCTCTGGGCCGTAACTGACGCTGAGGAGCGAAAGCGTGGGGAGCGAACAGGATTAGATACCCTGGTAGTCCACGCCGTAAACGGTGGGTGCTAGTTGTGGGCCACATTCCACGTGGTCCGTGACGAAGTTAACACATTAAGCACCCCGCCTGGGGAGTACGGTCGCAAGACTAAAACTCAAAGGAATTGACGGGGGCCCGCACAAGCGGCGGAGCATGCGGATTAATTCGATGCAACGCGAAGAACCTTACCAAGGCTTGACATATAGAGGAAACGTGCAGAAATGTACGCCCCGCAAGGTCTCTATACAGGTGGTGCATGGTTGTCGTCAGCTCGTGTCGTGAGATGTTGGGTTAAGTCCCGCAACGAGCGCAACCCTCGTCCTATGTTGCCAGCACGTAATGGTGGGAACTCATGGGAGACTGCCGGGGTCAACTCGGAGGAAGGTGGGGATGACGTCAAATCATCATGCCCCTTATGTCTTGGGCTTCACGCATGCTACAATGGCCAGTACAAAGGGCTGCAATACCGTAAGGTGGAGCGAATCCCAAAAAGCTGGTCTCAGTTCGGATTGAGGTCTGCAACTCGACCTCATGAAGTCGGAGTCGCTAGTAATCGCAGATCAGCAACGCTGCGGTGAATACGTTCCCGGGCCTTGTACACACCGCCCGTCAAGTCACGAAAGTCGGTAACACCCGAAGCCGGTGGCCTAACCGTAAGGAAGGAGCCGTCGAAGGTGGGATTGGTGATTGGGACTAAGTCGTAACAAGGTAGCCGTACCGGAAGGTGCGGCTGGATCACCTCCTTTCTAAGGAGCTTCTAGGAGAACTTCGGTTCTTCATAAGAGCCAGTATCGAAAACGAATGTTTTTCGGCTGGTTTGCTCATGGGTGGATCATCGCATTGTTAGCAGCCTAAATTTTCTTTTCAAGTACAAGCTCTTCGGAGCTTAGGAACGAAGAGGTTATCTAAAACTTCTATTGCACGCTGTTGGGTCCTTGGGGATCGGGAAACCGAAAACCAAGGATCAAATAATCCCCTCCGGGGGATTTTCTGGTCTGGAGCGAGTCTTGACCTTCCTAATTGGAAGTAGAGATTCGTTACCGCCCGTACTTTGAGAACTACATAGTGGACGCGAGCATCTTATTTTAGATCCGACAATTTATTGTCGGGTCTCTTTGTGGTCAAGTTCTTAAGAGCACACGGTGGATGCCTTGGCAATAGGAGCCGAAGAAGGACGTAGTAATCTGCGATAAGCCTCGGGGAGTCGATAAACAGACTTTGATCCGAGGATTTCCGAATGGGGAAACCCAGCTGGACTAGATCCAGTTACTTCTAGCTGAATACATAGGCTAGATAGAGGGAACGTGGGGAAGTGAAACATCTCAGTACCCACAGGAAGAGAAAACAAAAGTGATTCCGTTAGTAGTGGCGAGCGAACGCGGAATAGGCCAAACCGATCATGTGTGATAGCCGGCAGGCGTTGCATGATCGGGGTTGTGGGACTTCTACGTTGGTCTGCCGACCAGCAACAGCAAGAAGCAATATAGACGAATGGTCTTGAAAGGCCAGTCATAGAGGGTGCCAACCCCGTAGTCGAAATGTTGTGGAAGTTGAAGAAGTATCCCAAGTAGTACGGAACCCGTGAAATTCTGTGCGAATCTGTCGGGACCACCCGATAAGCCTAAATACTACCTATTGACCGATAGCGGACAAGTACCGTGAGGGAAAGGTGAAAAGTACCCCGGGAGGGGAGTGAAATAGTACCTGAAACCGTGTGCTTACAATCCGTCGGAGCCAGCTTGTTCTGGTGACGGCGTGCCTTTTGAAGAATGAGCCTGAGAGTTAGTGATATGTGGCGAGGTTAACCCGTGTGGGGAAGCCGTAGCGAAAGCGAGTCTGAATAGGGCGATTCAGTCGCATGTCCTAGACCCGAAGCGAAGTGATCTACCCATGGCCAGGTTGAAGCGACGGTAAGACGTCGTGGAGGACCGAACCCACCAGAGTTGAAAATCTGGGGGATGAGCTGTGGGTAGGGGTGAAAGGCCAATCAAACTTCGTGATAGCTGGTTCTCTCCGAAATGCATTTAGGTGCAGCGTCTTGTGTTTCTTACTGGAGGTAGAGCTACTGGATGGCCGATGGGCCCTACAAGGTTACTGACGTCAGCCAAACTCCGAATGCCAGTAAGTGAGAACAAGGCAGTGAGACTGTGGGGGATAAGCTTCATAGTCGAGAGGGAAACAACCCAGACTACCAACTAAGGTCCCAAAGCGTGTGCTAAGTGGAAAAGGATGTGGAGTTGCATAGACAACCAGGAGGTTGGCTTAGAAGCAGCCACCCTTGAAAGAGTGCGTAATAGCTCACTGGTCAAGTGATTCCGCGCCGACAATGTAACGGGGCTCAAGCACACCACCGAAGTTGTAGCATTTGTACCATTGCCAGGCCTTCGTGGTCCAGGCGTACAGATGGGTAGGAGAGCGTCGTGTGGCGAGCGAAGCGGCGGAGTAATCCAGCCGTGGATGCCACACGAGTGAGAATTCAGGCATGAGTAGCGAAAGGGGAGTGAGAAACTCCCCGTCCGAAAGACCAAGGGTTCCAGGGCCAGGTTAATCCGCCCTGGGTAAGTCGGGACCTAAGGCGAGGCCGACAGGCGTAGTCGATGGACAACGGGTTGACATTCCCGTACCGGCGAAGAACCGTCCAAACTAATCCAGTAATGCTAAGTTTTCTAAACTGTATTGAAGCCTTCGGGTGGAGATGCGGTGGTGAACACGACCCTATTCTGGTGCGGTTAACGTATTAACAGGTGTGACGCAGGAAGGTAGCCTCCGCGGGGCGATGGTTGTCCCCGTTTAAGGATGTAGGGCGAGTGATAGGCAAATCCGTCACTCATTAAGCCTGAGATCTGATGATGAGCCCGCAAGGGTGAAGTGGGCGATCCTATGCTGCCAAGAAAAGCATCGACGTGAGGTTCTAGCTGCCCGTACCCCAAACCGACTCAGGTGGTCAGGTAGAGAATACTAAGGATATCGAGAGAATCGTGGTTAAGGAACTCGGCAAAATGCCCCCGTAACTTCGGGAGAAGGGGGGCCTGAGGGGTGTAGGAATTTACTTCCGAAGCCCTGTATGGCCGCAGAGACCAGTGAGTAGCGACTGTTTATCAAAAACACAGGTCCGTGCGAAGTTGCAAAACGATGTATACGGACTGACGCCTGCCCGGTGCTGGAAGGTTAAGAGGAAGGGTTAGCAGCAATGCAAAGCTCTGAATTTAAGCCCCAGTAAACGGCGGTGGTAACTATAACCATCCTAAGGTAGCGAAATTCCTTGTCGGGTAAGTTCCGACCTGCACGAATGGCGTAACGACTTCTCAGCTGTCTCAACCGCGAACTCGGCGAAATTGCACTACGAGTAAAGATGCTCGTTACGCGCAGAAGGACGAAAAGACCCCGTGACCTTTACTATAGTTTGGTATTGGTGATCGGTGTGATTTGTGTAGGATAGGTGGGAGACTTTGAAGCTTGGACGCTAGTTCAGGTGGAGTCGTTGTTGAAATACCACTCTGATCACTTCGGTTACCTAACCACGATCCGTAATCCGGATCTGGGACAGTGCCTGATGGGTAGTTTAACTGGGGCGGTTGCCTCCCAAAAAGTAACGGAGGCGCCCAAAGGTTCCCTCAACCTGGTTGGTAATCAGGTGTCGAGTGTAAGTGCACAAGGGAGCTTGACTGTGAGACTGACAAGTCGAGCAGGGACGAAAGTCGGGACTAGTGATCCGGCAGTGGCTTGTGGAAGCGCTGTCGCTCAACGGATAAAAGGTACCTCGGGGATAACAGGCTGATCTTGCCCAAGAGTCCATATCGACGGCATGGTTTGGCACCTCGATGTCGGCTCGTCGCATCCTGGGGCTGGAGTAGGTCCCAAGGGTTGGGCTGTTCGCCCATTAAAGCGGCACGCGAGCTGGGTT
>JBILXL010000142.1:0-2613 GCA_044378505.1 Rhodoluna sp.
CCAGAATCAACTTTTCCCTTAGGGAAACTCCAGTCTTGGTAGCGACCTCTATGGATTATTGCCACCATAAGGTCTTTGCCGACTTCTCTCCAGCAGACCGCTCCGGCGGCAAAGATTTCCATAGCTGCTATTTGCCCCGTGGCTCTGAGATCGATGTCATGATGGTGTCTTGGAAATCTCTCAAGGTGTTGCCTTCGGAATCAAACTGGCTTCGCACCCAGTTGCCGCTGGACTCAAGTGCCCAGGAAGAAACTTGTTCGCTCATCGCAAGCTCAAACATTTCGGTAATGCTGTTGACGTGATTAGGCTCACTCAAACGAACCAGAACTTCAACTCTGCGGTCAAGGTTTCGGTGCATCATGTCTGCCGATCCGAGATAGACCTTAGGGTCTCCTCCACCAAGGAAGCTAAAGATACGGCTGTGCTCAAGATAGCGGCCAAGAATTGATCGAACTCGAATGGTTTCAGAAAGACCTGGCACACCAGGCTTTAGGGCACACATTCCTCGAACCAGAATGTCAATTGGCACGCCGGCGTTGGAGGCCTTGTATAGCGAATCGATTATTTCTTCGTCGACCAGGGCGTTGACCTTGATGCTGATGCGAGCTTTCTTTCCAGCCTTGTGAAGCTGGATCTCCTGTTCGATTAGGTCTGTTAGTCCTTCTCTAACTCCAACTGGAGAAACCAATAGCGACTTGAAGGTAGCTTCAGGCGCGTAGCCAGACAGGTGGTTGAAAAGTTTGGTTAGGTCTTCGCCCACTGATTCTCTCGAGGTTAGTAGTCCGTAGTCCTCATAGTACCTGGCAGTTTTTGGGTTGTAGTTTCCGGTACCGATGTGGCAATACCGAACTAGAGATCCACCCTCTTGACGAATCACGAGAGCTAGTTTGCAGTGGGTTTTTAGACCCACCATTCCATAAACTACGTGAACGCCAGCCTGCTCGAGTTTTCTAGCCCAGGTGATGTTGTTTTGCTCGTCAAAGCGTGCCTTGATTTCCACAAGCGCCAAAACCTGTTTGCCGGCTTGAGCGGCTTGAATCAATGCATCAACAATTGGAGAATCTCCCGAGGTTCGGTAAAGAGTTTGTTTGATCGCCAGAACCTGCGGATCTTCTGCTGCTTGTTCTAAGAATTCTTGAACGCTGGTCGAGAAAGATTCATAAGGGTGGTGAACCAAGACCTCGCGGCTTTTTAGCACGGTGAACATATTCAGCGGTTCTTCATCGCGTGGGAGTAAGTGTTTATTTGTCACCACAGCGTGTGGAGGAAAACGAAGCTCTGGTCTTGGAAGAGATCCAATATCACTCAGTCCAGTTAGATCAAGTGGGGATGGCAGGGTGTAAACATCCTGAGTTGAAATATCAAGTTCGCGAATCAGAAGTTCAAGAACCTGCGGGTTCATGTCATCCGCAACTTCAAGGCGAACCGGAGGGCCAAATCTTCTGCGAAGCAATTCTTTCTCAAGGGCAAGAAGTAAGTTCTCGCCTTCGTCTTCATCAACTTCGAGGTCTTCATTTCTGGTGACTCGGAAGTTGTGATACTGCAGCACTGTCATTCCAGGGAAGAGCAGTCCCAAGAATTCGCCAATGATGTCCTCTAGAGGAACGTAGCGAACCCCTTCGTTTTTATCTGGATTAGGAATCAAAACGAACCTGGGAAGAAGAGGGGGCACCTTCACTCTGGCAAAGTGTTCTTTTTCAGTTCCTGGATTCTGCAGCACAACCGCCAGGTTCAATGACAAGCCAGAGATGTATGGGAACGGATGAGCTGGGTCAACAGCCAGTGGGGTTAGGACTGGAAAGATGTGTGACTGGAAGTAGTCCTGAAGCGAAAGCTTCTCGTCGTCCCTCAGTTCATTCCAACGAACTAGGTTGATGCCGTGCTTCTCTAGCTCTGGTTCGATTACCTCAAGAAACAATTTGGCGTGAGCCAGTTGAAGTTCGTGAGCTTCCTCGGAAATCTTGGTCAGCACTTCTTTAGGGGAGAGTCCCGATGGGCTCTTGACCGCAAGGCCTGTGGCCAAACGTCGTTTGAGACCGGCAACTCGAACCATGAAGAATTCATCGAGGTTTGAAGAAAAGATGCTCAGAAAATTCACGCGCTCTAGTAGATGCATGGTTGGATCTTGAGCTAGTTCTAATACTCTGCGGTTAAATGCAAGCCAGCTAAGTTCTCTATCCAAGAAACGGTCGGCAGATAACCCATCCCGTGATACGGGCAGGGTGATAGCCATGGTTTCTTCGGACATAGGCTCAATATTGACACGCCAAGGCGTCCTGGCGGTTAACTTTTATTGAACTACAGGCTTGCTAGCTCTGAATCGCTTGGATTGAAGCGGTATCCAACGTTTCTAACGGTCCCAATCAGGGCCTCAAGATCGCCCAGTTTGGCTCGAAGTCTTCGAATATGAACATCCACGGTTCTGGTTCCTCCGAAGTAGTCGTATCCCCAAACTTCACTGAGCAACTGATCTCTGGAAAATACTCTGCCCGGATGCTGAGCTAAAAACTTCAAAAGTTCAAACTCTTTGTAGGTTAGATCAAGCGGTCGGCCATGAATTTTTGCGGAATAACTCGCTTCGTCTATTACAACTCCTGAAGCGTTGATGGTATC
>JBILXL010000143.1:0-2601 GCA_044378505.1 Rhodoluna sp.
CGCCGCGTGCGTTGCCAGCGTCAACTCCGCGACCTTGGATGCGAAGCACTCGACCGTTAGGGCAACCTGGGTTGATCTTTAGTTTTACCGGTTCGCCGCCGAGTGTTGGAACCAAAATGTTTGCACCGAGAGCTGCTTCAGTAAATGTCACAGGAACTGTGACGCGAAGGTTTGCTCCATCGCGTGTGAAAACAGGATGTGGCTTTACGCGAACGTTGATGATTAGATCTCCGGATGGTCCACCATTTGGAGAAGGTCTTCCTTTTCCGCGAAGTTTGATCTTTTGACCGTCTTGCACACCGGCTGGAATCTTTACATTCAACGGTTCCATGCCTTGCAGGGCAAGTTTGATTGTTGCGCCTTTGATGGAGTCAATAAAGTCAATCGAGGTTCTTGCGGTTAGATCTACCCCTGCTGCTGGCCCAAAATCAAATCCTCCACCAAAGCCACCTGGGAAACCTCGGCCTCCCCCACCAAACAAGTTTGAGAAGACATCTTCGAATCCTCCGCCTTGGCCTTGGCCGCCGGCTGTGAACCGGGCTCCGCCGCCCATGGCACGAACAGCGTCGTATTCTTTTCTTTGGTCTTTGTCTGACAAAACTGAAAACGCTTCACTGATTTCTTTAAACTTAGCTTCAGCTTTCGCATCTCCTGGATTGGAATCCGGGTGGAACTGACGAGCAAGCTTTCGATAAGTTTTTTTGATGTCAGCTTCTTGGGCGTCCTTAGCTACGCCAAGGATCTTATAAAAGTCCTTGTCGAGCCAGTCTTGAGATGCCATCTAGCTATTTTCCTTCAGGAACCAAAACTGAGACCATTGCTGGTCGAATCAGGCGATCTTCCAGCTGATAACCGGCCTCAATGACCTCATTGATTGTTTCTTCAGTCACCTCTGCGCTTGGGGTTTGAGCTAGGGCGTTGTGAAGTTCAGGGTTGAACTTCTCCCCCTTGGCACCAAAGCGCTTCAAGCCGAATTTCTCCCCAGCGCTTCGAAGCTTTGTCACAACCGCAACAAAGGGTGATCCTTCGAGATCACCGTGAGTCTCGGCGCGCTCAAGATCATCGAGTGCTGGTAGGAAAGAGCGAATGACTTCTGCAATGGCTGCATTTCTAGACTGATCACGGTCGCGCTCAACGCGGGATTTGTAGTTTACAAATTCCGCCTGCAGGCGCTGCAAATCAGCAAGCAGTTCTGCTTCTTTACTTATCGGTCCAGTTTCTTCAACCAGATCGGCAAGTTCCTTGTCTAATTCATCCGGGGCGTTCGCACCATCAACATTTGAGTCAGCAGCCGGGGTTTCCGGCTGCTGCTCAATGTTGTCTGGGGAAGTGTTTTCCTCGGTCATTACTTCTTCTCTTCAGCTGGCTCTTCGTCTACTACTTCTGCGTCAACAACGTCTTCGTTAGAAGCTGTTGCATCTGCTGGAGTTTCTTCAGAAGCACTCGCATAGATTGCCTCGCCTAGTTTCTGGGAGGAGGTAATCAACTTGTCGTTGGCTGCCTTGATGGCGTCAATGTCTTCACCGGCAAGTGCTGCCTTCAGAGCATCAACGTCAGCCTGGACGTCGGTCTTGACATCCTCAGGAAGCTTCTCGTCGTTGTCCTTGATTAGCTTTTCGGTTTGGTAAACCATCTGCTCGGCGGTGTTCTTGGTTTCCTGCTCTTCACGACGCTTCTTGTCTTCAGCGGCGTGCTCTTCAGCTTCGCGAACCATGCGCTCGATGTCCTCTTTCGGAAGAGATGATCCTCCGGTGATTGTCATCGACTGCTCTTTAGCGGTTCCCTTGTCCTTAGCTGAAACGTGAACGATACCGTTAGCGTCAATATCAAATGTCACCTCGATCTGTGGGATACCGCGTGGAGCTGGTGCGATACCAGTTAGTTCAAAGTTTCCAAGTGACTTGTTGTCCTTAGTGAACTCGCGCTCACCCTGGTAAACCTGAATCGAAACCGAAGGCTGATTGTCATCAGCGGTTGTGAAGGTTTCGCTTCTCTTGGTTGGGATAGCAGTGTTGCGCTCGATCAACTTGGTCATGATGCCACCCTTAGTTTCGATTCCAAGAGACAAAGGCGTGACGTCGATAAGTAGAACGTCTTTACGCTCACCCTTTAGAACACCAGCCTGAAGCGAAGCACCAACGGCAACAACCTCGTCAGGGTTTACACCCTTGTTCGGTTCTTTTCCTCCGGTTAGCGTTTTCACCAATTCGGTGACCGCTGGCATACGAGTTGATCCACCAACAAGCACAACGTGCGCGATGTCGGCAACCTTAACTCCAGCTTCCTTGATCACGTCGTTGAATGGCTTCTTGGTGCGCTCTAGTAGATCAGCGGTTAGCTGCTCGAACTGCGCGCGAGTAATTGTCTCGTCAAGGTTTGCAGGACCGTTCTCGGTAAGGGATAGGTAAGGCAACTGAATGTTTGCAGTTGTTGACTGCGACAGTTCCTTCTTTGCCTGCTCTGCTGCTTCCTTTAGACGCTGAAGTGCAATCTTGTCTTTGGAAACATCAACACCGGTGGTGTCCTTGAACTTCTTGACTAGGTGATCAACAACTCTCTGGTCCCAGTCGTCTCCACCCAGGCGGTTATCACCTGAGGTTG
>JBILXL010000004.1:0-30311 GCA_044378505.1 Rhodoluna sp.
ACTACCTATCGGGTAGAAGGGTATACAAAGCCCTCTACGGTGAGAGAGCTCCTAAAGCTCCAGAGATTGCGAGCATGTGGAAGGGCTTGAAGCCCTAGTCATTCAAGCTTTTTGCACCACTGACCTCAAATCACTTAGATTGACTAATTGGTCTGGACCAATTAGATTTTAAAGATGAGGATCTTCGCTCAAAACTCTTTTATCGATGGCATATTCCAACCTGCCACCATCGAGGTATCAGACGATCTCATTTCCGGCATCGAACTTGGTCCCCTTGCAGCTAATAGAGAAGTAGAGATTCGCTATGACCGGGGCTACCTGGTTCCAGGCCTTATCGACCTTCAACTCAACGGTGTGGCTGGCGTTGACTTTTCTTCTGCGAGTAAGCAGCAGATTGAGACTGCATTTGCAGATCTCCCGCAAACAGGGACCACGAGTTTGTGTCCTACGGTTATCACCTCGGCCCCTAAGCAAATACAGAAACAGCTGGATATGTTCTCGAAAATGGGCCATGTTGCTGGATCGGCAAGAAGTTTGGGAGTTCACCTTGAAGGGCCAGTGATTTCATCAGAGAAAAAAGGTGCCCATGCACTGGGTCATATTCTTTCTGGAACTCAGTTCCTAGCTTCCGGAATAGACCTCGGGCAGGTAAGGATTCTCACTCTGGCACCTGAGGTCGAGGGAGCCAACGAGGTTATTGGCTTGGCCAAGGCTAATAACGTTCTAGTTTCCCTAGGTCACTCAACCGCTGACTCAACTCAAACTAAGAAGGCTAAAGAACTTGGTGCGAGCATGGTGACTCACCTTTTCAATGCGATGCCCAAAATTCATCAACGTGAGCCTGGTATTGTCACCGCAGCTCTACTGGATGACTCTATGTTTTTTGGCCTGATTGTTGATGGCGAGCATGTAGCTCATGACTTGGTTGACCTAGCTTTGCGCTTAGGGGCAGACCGTGCCGTTATCGTCTCTGATGCCTCGGCGGCACTTCTAGCAAAGACCGGGCAAAAGGTTCAAATGGGTGGCACTGAAATTGTTGTCTCCGAGGAGGGTGTTGCCAAGCGAGAAGATGGCACACTTGCCAGTTCTGGCTTGAGCCAGCTTCAGGCTATTGAAGCCAGGGTTCGTGGTGGCTTGAGCCGTGAAGTTCTTCTGCGCTCGGCAACTATTATTCCTGCAAACGTCCTTGGAGAATCAAGGCTGGGCCGGCTGGCAGTAGGCGCAGTTGCAGACATTGTTCATTACCAAGTTGACACTGTTCCGATGGTGGACATGGTGCTTATCTCAGGAGAAAAATGTCCACTGTAATGCGAACCGAAATTGCTGAGCAGCCGCTAGTTGCAGCTCAAACCCTAATGGCCGTCGAGGCCCTTACTAAGGATCTTGCCTCAGCGAATCTTGCAAAACCTGAAAAGGTGCTGTTTATCGCCCGCGGGACCAGTGACAACGTCGCCAGCTACGGCACTTGTCTGATACCAGTAATTGCTGGCATTGAGGCCTACTCCCTTTCACCATCACTGCTTAATAGCTATCAGGTCAAGCTGGATCTTAGAAATACCCTGGTTTTTGCCATCAGCCAATCGGGTGAAACGGCAGAGATTGTTCGGGCGGCTCGAAAAGCCAAAGACTTTGGGGCGACTGTTATTGGCATCACAAACAATTTAGGTTCAGGGTTAGAAAAAACCAGTGATTTTTGTTTGGTGACTCCGGCAGGAAAAGAACTCGCAGTTCCTGCGACAAAGACCTACTCGGCTGCAGTTATTGCTCTGGCGGCAATTTGCTCGTTTTTGTTTGACTCATCCGAACTTAGGAATCAACTTGAAATGGTTCCCGAGCTCATGACCAAGCAATTGGCCGCGAAAAAAATTGATTCGGGAATCGTTAAGCTGCTCGCAGGTGCGCGAACAACTGTCTTTGCTGGGCGCGGTCTGGCCCTTGGGGGAATTTTGGAGTCGGCCCTGAAGCTCAAGGAAACCTGCTCAATCAACGCGGTTGGAACTAGCGTTGCTGATTTTGTCCATGGGCCAATTTCTGCTCTTGGACCCGATGTCCCACTGGTGATTTTTTCAGCTGATTCCCAATCGCCAATTTATCCGGGACTTGAGGATCTAATTATCCGCGCCCAAAAAACCGGAGCACCGGTAGTCACCTTCGGTCGGTTCACTAGATCTTCGGAATCCAACTTACACATCTCGGTTCAAGCCGAGGACTACATGGAATTGATCTCGCCACTGATTATTGCCATACCAAGTCAGCTACTGGCCGCTTCCGTGGCCGATGAAAAGGGATTGAATGCCGATTCCCCGATAGTTCTGAGTAAAGTCACTCAAACCGTCTAAAGAACTATTCTTCCAGCCGCACGTGATAGGCGAAGTCGTATCTATCTCCTGGTCTGATTGAAATGCTTCGCTCGATTTCTCGGCCACGGATATCAAGAGCAATTCTTATAATCTCGAAGGCTGGTTCGCCCTTTTTGGCATCCAAAAGCAATGCTTGGTCTGCATCAAGCACTATAGGTGAGATGTGCTCTTCGGCACTTTCAAGTTTTACGCTGTAGTCATTTTTCAAAATTTTGTAGACCGAACTGGAAAGATCTTTTTCTCGCAGGTCTGGGGCAATCTCGCTAGATACGTAGCAAACTTCTAGCGACATTGGGCGGTTGTCCCCGAGTCTTAGTCGTTCAATTTTTAGAAAAGGGCCAGCCGGGGAGTTATCACCGGGAACCTGGGAGACCTGGCTTACGGTCAGAAGCTTCGAGGCTGGAACCATACCTCGGCTAATCAGCTCCTCGCTGAAGGACATTAGCTTGAGGCGCTTGGTGACGCGTCTTTTAGCAACGTAGGATCCTGATCCGTGAATTGTGTAAATGATTCCCTCGTTTTGCAAAGTTGCGAGGGCTTGGCGAACTGTTTCGCGGCTGACGCCGAATCTGTCAGCAAGCTGACGCTCGCGCTCTATTGGAGAGTCCGGATCTTGTAGCTTCAACTCACCTTTGAGTTCAGAGATAAGCCAGTCCCGCTTGGAAACCGATGAGCCATCTACGGCCTTGGCTCCTGGTTGTGGCATGCTATCCCCATGACTATCTCTATAGGTTTTGACATCGGAGGAACAAAAATCTCCGCTGCCTACATTGTAGGTCAGGATATTGTTGCAGTTCAAAAGCTTAGCTACAACCGTAGCGAGCTAATTAGCGACATTGCGGGTCTGTATAAAGAATTAGTGTCAAATCGCGAACCTGCCTCGAGAATCGGGGTTTCTTGCGCTGGCCTAGTTGATTCACGCGCCGGTATCGTCCGATTTGCAGGCAACCTAGGTATGGATCAGTTTCCTCTCGGTCCTGAATTGGAAAACGCCTTGGGAGTCCCTGTCCTAGTTGAAAATGATGCGCGCTGCGCTATTTGGGGAGAATTTTCCAAAGCTCAAGGTTCTTTAGGTAAGAATGTTGCTGGGCTGGTTCTAGGGACCGGGGTCGGTGGCGGTTTGATCATCGACTCCAAACTAATCATTGGCAAAAATGGGTTCGCCAGTGAATTTGGACATTTGCCGGTTACTAACTCCAATCGAAGATGCGCCTGCGGACTTAACGGTTGTCTAGAATCCGTGGCTGGTGGACGCTCCTTTGAAGAAAGTTTTGAGGCCACCACTGGTCAATCCCTCACGGGCGAACAGCTCGCCGAAAGAGCCAGGGCCTCGGACCCTTTAGCCCTCGAGGCATTTGACGAGGTTGGCAAAGCAATTGGTCAGGTCATCGCCCAGCTCGATACTGCGTTGGATCTGGATTCCCTGGTCATCGGTGGAGGCTTTGGTAGCACGTCAGATATATGGCTAGAAACCGCCAAAGCCAGCTACCGGCAGGGCCTAGTTGGTTCGGCAAACCGGGAGAATTTGAGGATTGTCATCAGCCAGCTGGGTGAGCAAGCCCAGCTATTTGGGGCCGGATCGCTGCGTTAAGGGAAAAATCACATCTCTATATAGTTTCCAAAAAAGTGGACATTTGGCAAAATAAATTGGTCTAGACTTCTTTTCAACCGCTCTGTGGGCAAGCCACTGAGTCGGTCTTCAAGGAGGAAGAACTAATGAAGCTAAGAGGAAAAAGGACGGCTGTTGCCGTTGCGTCTGCTCTTATTGCGTCACTGAGCGTCGTCGGTGTAGCACCAGCGGCAAACTCAGCAGACCCAAGCTCCATCACCGTTTGGATGATGGGCGACTATGAGAGCTGGCCAGGTGCAGTCACCATGGCAAACAAGGAGTTCAACAAGAAGTACCCAAACACCACTGTGGTCATTGAGAAGCAGACTTGGGCCGATCACTTAACTAAGTTTGAGGCAACACTTGCATCCAACAATGTTCCAGACGTTATTGAATTTGGAAACACAGAAGTCACAAAGTACGCTGCAGCTGGTGCGCTTGCTGACCTCACTAGCTACAAAGCTGGAATGGACAACAGCAAGACCTGGCTAAAGGGTCTAACTGACGCTGGAAGCTACAACGGCAAGCTATACGCAGTTCCTTACTACGCAGGTAGCCGTGCGGTTATCTACCGCACTGACATGTACAAGGCTGTTGGCGCAAAGATTCCAACTTCCTACGCAGAGTTTCTTGCAACCAGCAAGAAGGTTCAGGCAAAGTACGGAGCAAGTAACAAGAACTTCTCTGCTATTCACATGCCAGGCAAGTACTGGTACGCAGCGATGTCATTTGTTTACGATGCAAAGGGATCTATCGCCAAGAAGAACTCAGCTGGCAAGTGGGTAGGAAACCTTTCCTCACCTCAGTCAATCGCTGGTCTAAACCGCTTCAAGGAGATTACTTCAACAATCACCAAGGCAAACAAGTCCGGAACCGAAGCTGAGCAGTGGAACGTCATGGCCAGCTCTGGTGCAGGTGCTTCCTACAGCAACGGTTGGGAACTAGGTCTGGCATCTGGCGGAAACGCAAAGCTTGCTAGCAACCTAAGCGCCTACCCAATGCCATCAGTCACAAAGGGTAAGTATGCTCCAGCGTTCCTTGGAGGATCTAACCTTGCAGTGCCTGCTAAGTCAGACGCAGTAGCTCTTGGAGCAGAGTGGATTAAGCACTATGTTTCAGCAAAGTCGATGACTTACATCGTCACCGAAGGTGGCGCACTTCCTAACAACACCGCTTTGCTTTACTTGGTGCCACCAGCCAACAAGGCCTTTGCAGAGGCTGCAAAGAGCACTTGGTTCGTACCAGCAGCAAAGAACTGGGTAAATGTTGAAAAAGCACAGGTCCTCCAGACAATGCTTTCCAACATCGCAACAGGAAAGAAAACTGTGGCAGTAGCTGCTGCAGAGGCGGACAAGGAAATTACTAGGCTTCTTACCGAGTAAGTAGTTTCATTAGAAAACCAGAGGGGGCGGATCAAGCAATTGGTCCGCCCCCAACTAAATCTCGAGAGAGAAAAATGGCAAAGACATCGCTGACAGTACGGGGCGCTAGGTTCAGCATCTGGCCTTACCTGCTCGTGGCTCCAGCGGTTTTGGTAGTCGGTGCCATTCTTGGCTACCCAATTTTTCGACTTTTCGAACTGTCCTTTCAGAAGTACGGCATTGAAGAGATAATCTTCGGTGCCGCCCAGTACATTGGCTTCGAAAACTTCGCAACAATTTTTGCCGATGAAGAGTTCTATCAGGTTTTATCCAGAACTCTTGTCTTTACCGTTTACGCAGTCACCGTTTCAGTCGTTCTCGGTGCGATTTTGGCCCACGCCCTATTGCGGATGTCTAAGCCGCTTCAGATTGTTGTCAACAGCGTCTTGGTCATTGTTTGGGCCATGCCACAGCTTGTAGGAATCTCCATCTGGCGATGGATGTTCAGCTATGACTTCAGCGTCATTACCGGTTCAATTCAAGCTCTTGGGTTCGATATTTCAAATGTGAATTGGTTTGAAAATCCAATTATCGGTTTTGGAATTATTGGACTTGTCGTAATTTGGGGCGCTATCCCCTTCATCACGATCTCCCTCTACGCCGGTCTAACCCAGGTTCCCAAAGAGTATGTTGAGGCTGCCGAGCTAGATGGAGCAACAAGGTTTCAGGTGTTTAGAAACATCTATCTGCCCTTACTTTTACCGATTTATGTAATCCTGATTTCACTTTCCATAATCTGGGACTTCCAGGTCTTTGCCCACATCTGGGTAATGCTCGAATTTAGACCAGATCCGGAGTATTACACCCTTGCCGTTTACGCCTTCCAAACATCATTTGGAATCAGTGAATACGGCCGGGGCGCTGCAATTGCGGTAGTCATGGTCGTTATTTTGCTAGCTGCAACTTTCTATTACCTACGCCGGATGATCAAGGAATCCAAATGAAATCAATATTTCGAGGTGCCAACCTGACCGGTCTAGCGTTCCTACTATTCCTAGGATTTCCGGTTTATTGGATGGTCTCAACCTCGTTCAAGGATCCAAAAGATGTTCTGGTAGCAAGCCCGTCGCTTATCCCAACCAGCTTTTCGTTGGAAAACTATGTTCTGGCCTTTGAGAAGGAATACTTCATTGGCTCGATTATCAACAGCGCCATCGTTGTAAGTGCAACTGTTGTAGTTAGCGTTGTGCTGGCTCTAACGGCATCCTTTGCTCTAGCCCGAATCCAATTCAGAGGAAAGAGCACTTTTACAGTGTTGATTCTCTTGGTTCAGATGGTCCCCTTGACAGCGCTTATCATCCCGCTGTTTCTTCAGTTGAGCTCGCTTGGGCTTGTAAACACCCAGCCTGGTTTGATAATCACGTACATTGCCTTCGTTCTACCCTTTGTGATCTGGACCCTCCGGGGTTTCTTGATGGGCATTCCTCAGGAGCTCGAAGAGGCAGCTCTTGTAGATGGTTGCTCTAGACCTAAGGCTTTTGTTTACATCATCTTCCCTTTGATGGCGCCAGGGCTGGTGGCAACCGGGGTGTACGCATTTATTCAGGCCTGGAATGAATTCTTACTGGCCTACATCATCATGGCTAGCCAAGAGAACCAAACTCTCCCGGTTTGGCTGGCTGGATTCACAACCAGAACCGGAACTGAGTGGGGTCCGCTAATGGCAGCGTCCGTCATCGCGGCAATTCCTGCAGTTGTATTGTTCCTGATCTTCCAGAAAAAGCTTGCCGTTGGAGTAACTGCTGGCGCGATCAAGGGTTAGCTTTTGAAGCTCTCTTATAAGCAACGGGAAATACTCGGAGTCCTAAGCCCAGGCTTTGGCGGCACCGAAATCCCTCAGTACATCAGGGGCTATCTTGAGCAGGGCCTTGGAGGCATAACGCTCTTTGGATCCAACACGCCAGATTTAGAATCCACAGCAGCATTGATCGCGCAAATTCGAGCCATTAATCCGGATTGCATTATCTCGATTGATGAGGAATCTGGCGATGTAACCCGCCTTTGGGCTAAATCCGGCAGCCCCTTCCCTTCCCCCTATGTCCTGGGCCGAGTCTCAGACGCGACTTTTACTGAGTCGGTATTCCAGCAGCTCGGTGCCAATCTTGCCCAGCTCGATATTGATCTGACCTTTGCTCCGGTTCTCGATCTGGCAATTTCAAAAGACAATCCCATTGTTGGGGTCCGGTCTTTTGGTTCAAATCCCGAACTGGTGTCCATCGAAGGTGCAGCGGCAGTTAGAGGCTTAGCCAAAGCGGGAGTCTCAACGGCTCCAAAACATTTTCCTGGCCACGGAAAAACCTCAGCCGATTCTCACCTCGACCTGCCAAAGATAGAAGCTTCACTCCAAGAGCTAATGAGCGAGGACCTGCTGCCTTTTTTTGCCGCCATCAAGGAAGGTGCTCCAGCCATCATGATGGGCCACCTGCTAATTCCTTCCGTTGATTCCAAGCCAGTTAGCTTGAGTAGCGTTTGGATTAACGACATCCTTAGAAACAAGCTAAATTTCCATGGCGTCGTAGTGACAGACGCCCTGGATATGGGAGCACTGGGAGGGCTCGAGAACATCCACCGTTCATCGATTGATGCCATCAGGGCTGGAGCTAACTTATTGTGTCTGTCGGGTATTGCAGACCAAAGTAAGATACTGACAAATATTCTCCACCTCGCAGAATCTGAGCTCACCGACGAAGACTTAAACAAAATTTCCAGGTCCAAACAAATGATTAGATCCCTGAGAAGAAACCCTTCTGCTATCTCTTACGTTGAGGACTTGGACACCAGCCGAATTGCTGAAGGATTCGAAGTAATCGGTAATCCAAGACTCGAAAGTGGATCTACAGCTGTTCTATCTCTTGGGGCCGCGCCAACTATTGCCTCAGGCAGTATTTCTTGGGGTTTGGAAGTATCGCTGACCTTGCGGGGCCATGCAATCACTGACTTTGACACCACAAAGAATCAAATAGTCCAATTTAGAGATGCCTGGCGCGATGAGAAAGTGCTGGATCGCCTGCTTATGCTAAGGACTAACCATCCAGACGCAATCTTTGTGGATTTTGGCTGGCCGACTAGCGTTTTTACAGCTAACAACTTGATTCGGACCTTTGGGGCTACCCGAGCTCACGCCGATGCAGTTGCTCAATTCTTACTTGCTAATTAGTTCTTTGAATTCAAGCGAGACCAAACCGGTTCATGATCCAGCTAGCTCACTACCTATCGGGAAGAAGGGTATACAAAGCCCTCTATGGGCAGAGGGCTCCTAAGGCTCCAGAGATTCTGAGTATGTGAAAAGGGCTAAAGCCCAACTAATTGCGAGGAGCTCAGTTTTTCAAACTGGCCGCTTGATGAGCTGCACCAAGGGCTACGTATTCTGCCGAATCGGGAAATGACACCAGGTCACCAAAGAGTTCGGTTGCAACAGCCCTTACTCCTTGATTAGCAGCCCCACCGCCAATCATCTTGATTGCAGAAATCTCAATGCCCTCTTGGGCAATTAGCTCTCTGCCAACTCCAAGACCCCGGAGCATGCCTTCGATGCAAGCCCGGGCAAAGTTTTCTCTGGCGCCATTGGCTAAAGTCATGCCGGCCATTGAGGCCGTTGCATGAGGGAGGTTAGGGGTGCGTTCGCCTTCGAAATAAGGAGTAAGTTCTAATCCACCCGCTCCAAGCTTTGCTTTCATAGCTAGGGCACCAAGTTCATCGAGGCTCACTCCTAGAATTCGAGCTCCCCATTCCAGAACTCCAGTTGCGTTGAGTGTACAGACCAACGGAAGGAATCTTCCATCTGAGCTAGCAAAGCCAGCAATTGCGCCAGTAGTGTCCTTAGATCCGGCATCAGAAACTCCAAAGATGGTGCCGCTTGTTCCAATGGAAATAGCAATTTCACCGGAGTCGAGCCCAAGGCCCATAGCAGCACCAGCATTGTCGCCCATGCCTGGGCCAATACTGCAAGCTGGTCCCCCGGCTATGTCATGAATTACCTCCCCAACTACTTCATTCCAGTTGGCAATCCGAGGAAGCTGTATTTGTCTTCCAATGCAGAATTCGATGACTTCGCTCAAGTAAGTGTTGGTTTGTGAGTTGAAGTATCCGGTGCCGGAGGCATCGGATCGGTCTGTGACCAGCTTTGAAATATCTGGTGCATAACCGGCTAGTTTCCAGGTGAGCCAGTCGTGCGGCAGCGCCACCGCCGCAATTTGCTTCGCCAACTCAGGTTCGTTTTCTCTAACCCAGAGAAGTTTTGTTGAGGTGAATGATGCCACCGGCAAAGAACCAGTATTGCTAGCTAGCCATTCTGGACCGAAGTGATCCTGGAGCTTTTGGGCTTGAGGTGCGCTTCTCGTGTCATTCCAAAGCAGTGCGTCTCTAACCACTTGACCTTTTGCATCAAGAGCTACCAAACCGTGCTGCTGACCGGCTATGGCTATGGCTTTGACGTCAGCCAAACCGCCAGCTTGCTCGATAGCTTCAAGCAAGGCTTCCCACCAACGCTCGGGGTTTACCGAGGTTCCTTCAGGATGCCTTGCTCGACCTTGCCTTACGATCTGACTGGTTGACGGATCAACAATGACTACCTTGCAGCTTTGGGTAGAGGAATCTACCCCTGCTACAAATTGACGGTTGGACATGGTCAGGGAAGCTTCTTTCTCTAGCGAGCACCCATTAGGTGTTCCAAAGCTAACTGGTTTAGACGAACGAAGTTGAAACCCTTGCCGTTGAAGTAAGTGTCGGGTTCGAAACTCTTTGCGTCTGCAGCCGCTACTAGGTCGTCGTAGCTCTCTCCGGGGTTCAGAGTTGGTTGAGCAAGTTCGTGCAGGCGAGCTGCTTGCTTGGCGGCCTTGACTTCTGGATCTGCCTCGAACTTGGCTGCTCTTTCTTTGAGCAGTAGGTAGGTGCGGATGTTCGCCTTGGCTGATTCCCAGACTCCTGTGTAGTCCTCGGTGCGGCTTGGTTTGTAGTCGAAATGACGAGGACCGTTGTAGGCAGCTGCGCCATTGTTGCTGAACTCCAGTAAGTGCACGAGTGAGAAGGCATTGGCCAAATCTCCATGGCCAAAGACTAGGTCCTGGTCATACTTGATGCCCCTTTGGCCATTTAGGTCAATGTGGAATAGCTTTCCGGCATCTAGCGCCTGAGCGATTCCGGCGGTGAAGTTAAGCCCTGCCATCTGCTCGTGACCAACCTCGGGGTTTAGACCAACTAGCTCAGGGTGATCGAGTGTGTTGATAAAAGCCAGTGCGTGTCCAACTGTTGGAAGCAGAATGTCACCGCGCGGTTCGTTTGGCTTTGGCTCAATGGCAAATCTGATGTTGTAGCCCTTATCCAAGACGTATTGACCGAGTAGGTTTACCGCTTCGCGGTAGCGAGCAAGGGCATCTTGAATGTTTTTGGCGGAGTCGTATTCAGCGCCTTCACGTCCTCCCCACATCACAAATGTTTCAGCTCCTAGCTCGTTGGCAAGGTCAATGTTTCTAAGCACCTTCCTTATTGCAAAGCGCCTGACATCCCGGTCATTGGAGGTGAATCCACCGTCTTTGAAGACCGGGTGTGAGAAAAGGTTTGTGGTGACCATCGGCATCTTCAGGCCTGTCGCCGCCAATGCTCCCTTTAGCCGGTCAATCTCCTTGCGGCGATCTGAGTCACTGGAGCCAAAATCAAACAGATCGTCATCGTGCAAAGTCATTCCATATGCACCAATCTCGGCAAGCTTCTCAACAGCCTCGACTGTGTCTAGCTTTGCCCTGGTGGCAGAGCCAAAAGGGTCGGCGCCTAACCAACCGACTGTCCAGAGGCCAAAAGTGAACTTATCTTCGGGGCGTGGGGTGAGGTTACTCACTTATGCTCTCCTTTTATTTCTTTTGAATGCTCGACTACTTATCTAGCAGCGGAACCTTCCTTGTAATCATCTGAGTTCTTGATCCAGGAGAACAATTTTCTTAGTGTTCTACCAACAGCTTCGATTGGGTGGGCCTCGCCCTTAGCTCTTAGAGCTAGGAACTCAGGGCCTCCGGCATCCTGGTCGGCTACGAATCGCTTGGCGAAGGTGCCGTCCTGGATGTCGGTTAGAACTTCCTTCATGCGGACCTTGACCTCTGGGCCAATAACCCTAGGTCCTGAGATGTAGTCACCGTACTCGGCTGTGTCAGATACGCTCCAGCGCTGCTTGGCAATTCCACCTTCGTACATCAAATCAACAATTAGCTTGAGCTCGTGAAGTACCTCGAAGTAAGCAACTTCTGGCTGGTAGCCAGCTTCAGTCAAGGTCTCGAAGCCATACTGAACTAGCTGGCTCGCTCCACCACAAAGTACTGCCTGCTCGCCAAATAGATCTGTCTCGGTCTCTTCAGCGAAAGTGGTCTTGATAGTTCCGGCGCGGGTTCCACCAATTGCCTTGGAGTAGCTAAGTGCTAGCTCCATTGCTTTACCAGTAGCGTCCTGCTCAACAGCAACTAGGTTTGGTACTCCTCTGCCGTCAACGTACTCTCTGCGAACGATGTGTCCAGGTCCCTTCGGGGCAACTAGGAATACATCGATACCAGCTGGTGGCTTGATGTAACCGAAGCGAATTGAGAAACCGTGTCCAAAGACAAGTGCGTTTCCGGCTTCTAGGTTTGGCTCAATTGACTCGGTGTATAGATCGCGCTGTCTAGGGTCCGGAGCAAGCACCACGATGACATCTGCCCACTTGGCAGCGTCCGATGGAGTAAGAACCTTGAGGCCCTGCTCTTCGGCCTTTGCTCTGGACTTGGAGTCTGCCTTTAGTCCAACGACTACGTCAACGCCTGAGTCTTTAAGGTTTAGCGAGTGAGCGTGACCTTGAGAACCAAATCCAATAACGGCAACTTTCTTGCCCTGGATGATTGATAAGTCGGCGTCCTTGTCGTAGAAAATTTCTGCCATTTGTCTTTTTCTTTCTCCTTGTTGTTCTTCACCCACGACAACCGAGGGTCAAAGTGTTCTTTTTTTACCTTTTACTTAGAAATCTTTTCGCTGATTGACTTAGATCCTCGGCCCATAGCCAAAACACCAGACTGGACAAGCTCCTTGATGCCAAATGGCTCAAGGACCTTGACAAAAGCTTGGCACTTAGAGGCATCGCCGGTGATTTCAATGATCAGGGCATCTGAAACCACGTCGATAACTCGGCCTCTAAATAGGTCCACCGCTTCCAGCACCTGGGAGCGGTTAGCTGCATCAGTCTTTACTTTGATTAGGAAGTGATCACGCTGGACGGCCTGCTCAGGCTCTAGTTCAACGATCTTGATCACGTTGATCAGCTTGTTTAGCTGCTTGGTGATCTGCTCGAGAGCTAGGCCTTCAACCTGAACCACAACGGTGATTCTTGAAAGCCCTTCGATCTCGGAAGCGCCCACAGCCAACGACTCAATGTTGAAAGCGCGGCGGGCAAATAGACCCGCTACGCGGGTAAGTAGACCTGGTTTGTCTTCAACCAGCAGGGAAAGTACGTGTCTAGACATCTTTACTCCTGCCCATCCCAAACTGGAGCTGCATCTCTTGCGAACTGCACCTCGTCGTTTGATAGACCTGCGGGAACCATTGGCCAAACCATGGCGTCCTTACCAACTACGAAATCGATAACAACTGGCTTGTCATTGGTTTCCATGGCTTGCTTGATGGCAGCGTCAACTTCTTCCTTTTTGGTGACTCGGATGCCAAGGCATCCGTAGGCGTCAGCCAGTTTCAGGAAGTCAGGAATCATGATGGAATCCTGGCCGGTGTGTAGATCAGTGTTTGAGTAGCGGCCGTTGTAAAACAGTGACTGCCACTGTCTAACCATTCCCAAAGATGAGTTGTTGATGATTGCAACCTTGATTGGAATGTTGTTGATCGTGCAGGTAGCAAGCTCCTGGTTGGTCATCTGGAAACAGCCATCGCCATCGATTGCCCAAACTAATCTTTCTGGCTGCGCAACCTTGGCACCCATTGCAGCAGGAACCGAGTAACCCATGGTTCCGGCTCCACCTGAGTTAAGCCAGGAGTTAGGACGCTCGTATTTGATGAACTGTGCTGACCACATCTGGTGCTGACCAACACCGGCAGCAAAGATTGCCTCCGGGCCAGAGAGTTCACCAATGCGTTCGATTACGTACTGTGGTGAAAGCATGCCATCTTCTGGCCAGTCATAGCCAAGTGGGTAGCGCTTTTTGAGTCCATCAATAAACACCCACCATTCCTTTAGGTCTGGCTTTTTGCCCTTGGTCTTGGCTCCTAGTTCTGCGTTTAGCTCCTGAAGAACTTCTTTCAGATCTCCAACGATTGGAACATCAGCGTGACGGATTTTGCCGATCTCGGCTGGGTCAATGTCGATGTGGATTACCTTGGCACCCTTGGCAAAGCTCTTGGCATCTCCGGTGACTCGGTCATCGAATCTCGCGCCAAGGGTAATAAGAAGGTCTGATTTTTGCAGCGCTGTCACAGCAGGCACAGTTCCGTGCATACCTGGCATACCAAGGTTTTGCGGGTGAGTATCAGGAAGTGCGCCTCTTGCCATCAAAGTTGTCACAGCAGGTGCGCCAGTAAGTTCTGCAATCTTTAGAAGCTCCTTGTGAGCTCCAGCTCTGATTGATCCTCCACCGATATACAAAACAGGCTTACTCGAGGAAAGAATCAGATCAGCGGCAGCAGCAATCTGCTTGCCATGGGCTTTGGTTGTTGGCTTGAAGCCTGGAAGTTCAATAACTGGTGGCCAAACAAACTCTGCCTTTTGGTTCTGAGCGTCCTTGGCAACATCCACCAAAACCGGGCCAGGCCTACCGGTAGTAGCGATCTGAACTGCAGCTGCGATAACTCCTGGGATGTCTTCCGCTTTTGTAACAAGGAAGCTGTGCTTGGTGATCGGCATGGTGATACCGACGATGTCGGCTTCCTGGAAGGCGTCGGTTCCAATGTGAGTGGAAGGAACCTGACCAGTGATTGCAAGCATTGGAACCGAGTCCATATGGGCATCGGCGATTGCGGTCACTAAGTTTGTAGCCCCTGGACCTGAGGTTGCGATGCAGACCCCAAGTTTTCCAGAAGCCGAGGCGTAGCCTTCTGCTGCGTGACCGGCGCCTTGTTCGTGGCGAACCAGAATGTGGCGGATCTTCTTTGAATCCATAAGTGGGTCGTAGGTAGGCAAGATTGCTCCACCAGGCAGACCAAAGATGGTGTCAATGCCTAGTAGCTCAAGCGATCGAACGATTGCTTGGGCTCCGGTCAAAACCTCGTTTGGCATTTAAATTCTTTCTCGTACTTTTTCTCTAGAACTACTTGGTTTGGGTGTTCCGCGTTATCCGCAGTAGGCACCCTCGGAAGCCGAGCGCACCACCTTGGTGAATTTAGCGAGCACACCTTTTGTATAGCGTGGTGGAAGTGGAACCCATGTTTTCCTGCGGGTTTCCAGCTCTTGCGCATCAACGAGTAGTTCGAGCGAACGAGCTGCGATGTCGACCCGAATAAGGTCTCCATCGCGAACCAGAGAAATCGGACCACCTTCGGTCGCCTCTGGAGCAATGTGTCCGATGCAAAGGCCGGTTGTGCCGCCTGAGAATCGTCCGTCTGTCAATAGTAGAACATCCTTACCCAACCCCGCACCCTTGATTGCACCGGTAAGGGCCAGCATCTCGCGCATTCCAGGGCCTCCCTTAGGTCCTTCGTAGCGGATAACTACAACATCGCCTTTTTGGATCTTGCCGTCGGTAAGTGCCTGCATCGCAGATCCCTCGCGGTCAAAGACCCTGGCAGGACCTTCAAAGGTTTCAAGGTCAAAGCCTGCGGTTTTTACAACCGCTCCTTCTGGAGCCATCGAGCCCTTCAGAACTGCGATGCCACCGGTTTTGTGGATTGGGTTGTTCATCGCTCTGATGATCTTTCCATCTGGATCGGGTGGGTTAATTCCCGCAAGGTTTTCGGCCATGGTCTTACCGGTGACGGTCATAACGTCACCGTGTAGAAGTCCCGCATCAAGAAGTGCCTTCATCAAAACTGGAACTCCGCCAACTCGGTCCACGTCGTTCATTACGAACTCACCGAATGGCTTTAGGTCTCCTAGGTGTGGAACCTTGTCAGAGATGCGGTTGAAATCTTCTAGCTGAAGATCAACTTCTGCCTCACGAGCAATAGCTAAAAGATGCAACACAGCATTTGTTGATCCACCGAAGGCAACAACAACCGCAATAGCGTTTTCAAAAGCCTTCTTGGTCAAGATTTGTCTTGCGGTGATGCCCTTATCGATTAGGTTCACAACCGCCTCACCACTTCGCTCAGCCCAAGTATCGCGTCTGCGATCAACCGAAGGTGGAGCGGCTGAGCCTGGAAGGCTCATGCCGAGTGCTTCTGCAGCACTTGCCATGGTGTTAGCGGTGTACATTCCGCCACAAGCACCTTCGCCTGGACAAATTGCTCGCTCGATGCGATCTAGATCTTCTTCGCTCATCTTGCCGGCCTTGCAAGCACCAACTGCCTCGAAGGCATCGATGATGGTCACTGGCTTTTCGGTGCCATCGGTTAGCTTGACCCAACCAGGAGCAATCGATCCGGCATAGAGAAACACTGAAGCAAGATCAAGACGGGCTGCTGCCATCAACATTCCCGGAAGTGACTTATCGCAACCAGCTAGCAAGACGCTTCCATCTAGACGCTCGGCCTGCATAACTACTTCAACGGAGTCGGCAATTACTTCACGGGATACAAGAGAGAAGTGCATACCCTCGTGGCCCATGGAGATTCCATCGGACATGGAGATTGTTCCAAACTGCATTGGAAAACCGTTGGCTCGCTCGACACCAACCTTGGCAGCTTTGGCCAAACGGTCCAAAGAAAGGTTGCAGGGGGTTAGTTCGTTCCAGCTAGATCCGATACCGATTTGTGGCTTTACCCAGTCGGCATCGCCCATTCCCACGGCCCGAAGCATTCCGCGGGCAGGAGCCCGCTCAATTCCGTCAGTTACGGCATGGCTTCGCGGTTTCATGTGGTTGGTCATGCCCTTAAGTCTAACTGGCTACTTGAAGGCCTGGGATGGGGAATATTTGGGCAGGAAGGTCTGAATAAGCCTGAATAATAGGTACTGATGTCAAACAAAACCCAGCCCAGCTCCCTAGAGCTTTATACCCTTGCCGCCGAGAGGTCCTCGAACGCGGTTATTGATTCTTACTCAACTTCCTTTGGGGTTGCCACCAGGCTATTGGCTCCCGAAATCCGTCAGCACGTTAGAAACATCTACGCTCTGGTTCGAGTCGCCGACGAGATCGTCGATGGCGCTGCCGCAGAGGCAAGAGTTGGTGGCGGAAACGTGGAGCCATCGGTTGCCCTAGACACCCTTGAGAACGAGATTTACAAAACCCTCAGGTCTCAGTTTTCAACCAACCTGGTAGTTCACGCTTTCGCTAAGACCGCTAACGAAACTGATTTTTCTCGGGGCATCATCGAACCTTTCTTTGCTTCGATGCGCATGGACCTATGGCCACGCAAGCACACCCCGGAGTCTTTCCAGAAGTACGTGTACGGCTCAGCTGAGGTAGTTGGGCTGATGTGCCTACACGCCTTCATCAAAGAATCTGATTTCTCACTTCAGGACTACACCAAGATTGTTAGAAGCGCCAAGGCTTTAGGAGCTGCCTTCCAGAAGGTGAATTTCCTAAGAGATCTCTCCGCTGATTTTGAAAAGCTTGGCCGTAGCTACTTCCCCAACGTCAACCCAGCAAACTTCAACGAATCTCAGAAGGCTGCATTGCTAGCTGATATTCGAGCAGACCTAAAAACCTCAAGCCAGAGCTTGAAGTTCCTACCGACAAGTTCAAGAAAAGCTGTGTCGGCAGCCCAGATGCTCTTTACAGAGCTTGCTGATCGCATTGAGAAAACTCCTGCCGAGCAAATGCTCAAGGCGCGCATTTCTGTTCCAAACATTACAAAGTTCTTTATTGTCTTGAAGGCTTTAGTTGGAGTGGTCCCTAAATGACCCAGAAAACCGCTGTTGTTGTAGGCGGCGGTATCGCAGGTCTTGCTAGCGCAGCCCTGCTTGCTAAAGCCGGCATGAAGGTGACACTTTTAGAAGCCCGCGAAAAAGTTGGGGGACGTGCCTACATCTGGGAAAAAGATGGCTTCGTTTTCGACATGGGGCCTTCTTGGTACTTGATGCCAGATGCCTTTGACCAGTTCTTCAAGCTCATGGGAACAACCGCTGACAAGGAGCTCAAGCTGGTAAAGCTTGAGCCTGCCTATCAGACCAGAAACGAAGGCCGCGACGAGAAGCTAATGATCGTCCAGGATCTGGACAAGAACAAGGCCCTGTTTGACTCGATTGAGCCAGGAGCTGGAGCGAAGCTCCAGCAGTATCTGGACTCGGCTAAAGAGACCTACGACCTGTCGATGAAGCACTTCCTATATACAAACTTTGAGAACACTAAAAGTTTCACCAATAAAGAAGTATTGGGCAAAGCTCCTAGGTTCCTATCTCACCTGGTGACTTCCTTGTATGCCTTCTCTGGTAAGTACGTCAAGGACGAAAGACTCAAGAAGATATTGAACTTCCCTGCAGTGTTTCTTGGCGCCTCTCCTTATGACACCCCGAGCATGTACCACCTGATGACTCACGTTGATCTAAACGTTGGAGTGTTTTACCCGATGGGTGGTTTCTACACACTGATTGAAGCCATCGAGCGCATCGCCAAGCAGCACGGTGTTGAGATCAAGACCAACTCCCCTGTTTCCAAGATCGAAGTAAACGATAAGGGAATTGCAACCGGAGTCACCGTTGGCGGAGTCTTCATCGAAGCCGATGTTGTTGTTGGAACTGCAGATATGCACCACGTGGAGACAAAGCTTCTGGAGCCTAAGCACCAAACTTTCCCGGAGAAGTTCTGGGCCAACAAGGTACCTGGTCCTTCAGCGATGCTGTTGTATTTAGGTGTCAAGGGAAGAGTCCCGCAGCTAAATCACCACACGCTTTTGTATACCGAGAACTGGAGCAAGAATTTTGCTGAGGTATTCCACAAAGCTGACGGCAAGCGCAAGATTCCAAACCCAGCTTCTTTGTACATCTGTGCTCCTAGTGTGACTGATCCATCGGTTGCACCAGAAGGGTACGAGAACCTATTCGTACTTGTTCCAATTGCAGCTGATCCTTCCATTGGTGGCGAAGGCGATGAACTGTTTGAGCAGGGTGTTGATCGGATTATCGATCAGATCGCCGACTGGTGCGAGATTCCAGATCTCAAAGAGCGCATCGTGGTTAGAAAATCTATGGGACCAAGAGATTTCGTTCAGCAACTCAATGCCTGGAACGGTACCGCGCTTGGCATGGCACATACCCTGCGCCAGAGTGCTTTCTTTAGACCAAAGAACCGCAGCAAGAAGGTAAAGAACCTGTTCTACGCAGGACACAACACAATTCCTGGAATTGGATTGCCGATGTGTCTTATCGGCGCCGAGCTTGTCTACAAATACCTCGTTGATGACAAATCAACTGGTCCAATCGCGGGTGAGCTAAAGCCAGTTCCAACCGGTGGTTGGAAGGGACTCAAATAGTTTCTAGAATCTAAAGATTCTCGTCAGCGAACAAAACGATCGCGTCGTAGTGGTACTTTCCTAATCCTTTGGCAACAGCCTCATAAGTTTCTTGATATGGCGAGGGGATTATGTAGCTCATCGCAAGGGATTTATAGCTTTCCTTGTTTGGCTCCCAAAACTTGAGGCAAAACTCATAGTGTCTTCTAACAAGCGCCTGGACACTCTCGTCGCTCACATCCAGCCCTTGCTCCATAGCCATCTTGAAGCCTTGAGTTATCTCATCAAAAGCAATAGAAAACTGCTTGTTTTCAGCCTCAGAAAAATTGTTGACGTATTGACCGCTGTGGTGCCCAAAAGGATCGCTCATGTCTCAATTCTGGCTGAAGAATTTTACAAAACGGCTATTCTCGAATTATGTACGGAAGCTACCTGCTCATTCTGATTTTGTCGCTGGTTGGCCTGTACCTTCTGGATCGAACCCACAAGCTGGCCTTCACGGTTGACCCAAAGCGTGCCTTCTGGTCGATGGTTCCAGCCTTCGTGGTATTTGTGATTTGGGACATTGCCGGTATTGCCCTTGGCATCTTCTTTAGGGGCAACAACACTTTGTTGACCGGCATCCAGATCTTTCCTGAGTTCCCAATCGAAGAGATCTTCTTCCTTGCCTTGCTTTGCTACAGCACCCTGATTGCCCTCACCTGGATATCTAAGGTGTTGAACAAAAAATGACCTACGCCGAGCTAAACCTTATATTTCTACTTCCCGTTGCAACTCTGCTGTTTTTCTTCCGCTATCTCGTCAGGTGGAGAAAGCTCTGCTGGACCGTCAGCGCGCTTTTGATCATGACTGCAATCTTTGACAACTTCATTGTTGGAAGCGGAATCGTGGCCTACAACCCGGAGACTTTATCTGGAGCCTTTATTGGCTTCGCACCAATAGAGGATTTCGCCTATACGCTGGTGGCTGCAGTGCTAGTTCCACTAACTTGGTGGTGGCTAGGCTCAAGACAATCTAAGTCCAGGAAGGGTAAGTAGTTGAAAGCTCTAACCTCGCTGGTCTTATCTTCCAGACCTATCTCCTGGGTGAACACTGCATTCCCATTCTTTGCGGCCTACTGGTTTGTGAACCAAAGAATCGATCTTCCGCTGATTATCGGAACGATCTTCTTTCTCATCCCCTATAACTTTTTGATGTATGGCATCAACGATGCCTTTGACTATGAGAGTGACCTTCGAAACCCTCGCAAGGGCGGTATCGAAGGAGCACTTCTTGATCCAAAGCTTCACAAGCTCACCATCTACTCTTCGATGGGGCTATCGCTTGGTTTTGTGATTTACCTGCTTTGGATTGGCTCAGACACAGCTGATTTCTGGCTGCTTGTCACCTTGTTTGCAGTCCTGGCCTATAGCGTTCCGAAGCTTCGATTCAAAGAGATCCCGTTCTTGGATTCGTTTACCTCTGCCATGCACTTCATCGGTCCGATGTTGTTTGCTTTGGCGCTTTCGGGTACCGACATCTTTGAATTCAAGCTGATCTCGATGATCTTGGCCTTTTTGGGCTGGGGTATGGCAAGCCATGCCTTTGGTGCGGTGCAGGATGTCAGGGCCGACCGCGAAGCGGGAATCAAATCGGTGGCTACCGCTATCGGAGCTCGAAACACCGTGCGGTTTGCTTTCTTGCTTTATTTCTTGGCTGGAATTTCGATTATGAACGCCGGTCCCCACGGAATGGTGGCAGCTTTGGCTGCCATTCCATATCTTGTGATTATTTCGCCGTATTTGAACATCACCGATGAGGATTGTGAAAGAGCCAACCGGGGATGGAGAAAATTCATCTGGTTGAATTTTGCCGGGGGTGCACTGATTAGCATTTTGCTAATCAACTACATCCAAGCGCTCTAAGCTGCTCTTTCGGTCCAGGAGATTAAGTACCTTCTGTTGAAACCTTTACCGCAGTAGCCGCAGGCAAGCTGCACTCTTGGGGATTTGTATCGGTAGTGTCGGTGACCGTTTTTGCATTCACCAATCCACTTAGCCGTTTGCTCAGCTATTTCTTTGCCGGTGAATTTTTCTCCTCGATAGCCAATTGATTTGGCTATCTGTTTCCAGTTCGGTCCATGGCCTGCATCTTTTCCTGCGAGCGCGTGAGCGACCTCATGCAAGATAACTTGTTCCGATTGATCAAGCGAGTGGTACTGAACCAAGTATTTGGAAAGCGAGATCTGGTGGTCGGTGTAGTTGCAAAGACCAGCTCTTTGTTTGGCTGAGTCAAAGATGAATTCCCAAGGAGCCTGGAGTCCGTGCTCACTCATCTTTTCTCTTGCTAAAAAGGCTATGTATTCAAACCGGTCCAGCCTGAGTCTTTGGAAGCGGTTTGAACCCTTTGAGAACTGGCGTCCTAGTAAAAAGCCCATGGCTTCGAGCTGGAAGATCAGCTGATGGTTGGTCAGGGGCACGAAGGTTCGAAGTTCCCCGAATTCGTCATGGGAGAACACCTCGTGAATAAACTCCCGATCTATCAGATCGGGAGCGGGGACCTCTAGGACTTGGGTTTTTTCGGACATTTGCTTGTCAAGGATAACTGCCATAACTGTCATTTATCTGCCTAAGGGCTGGGTTTTGTCCGTTGCCTATCTATCCCTAGGCTTAAGGGTATGAAGTATGTAAACCACGTCTCTGAGCTAATCGGAAACACACCTCTTATAAAGCTCAATTCGGTGACCGAAGGCATCAAGGCCACGGTTCTAGCCAAAGTGGAATACTTCAACCCCGGTGGTTCTATCAAGGACCGCATTGCCGAAAAGCTGATTGATGCAGCCGAAGCCTCCGGTCAACTAAAGCCCGGTGGCACCATCGTTGAGCCAACCTCGGGAAACACCGGTGTCGGACTTGCTCTGATTGCTCAGCAGCGCGGCTACCGCTGCATCTTTACTGTCCCCGACAAAGTTGCCGAGGACAAGCGCAACACCTTGAAGGCCTATGGCGCTGAAGTGATCGTTTGCCCAACGGCCGTGGCGCACGAGGACCCTCGCTCTTACTACTCGGTCAGTGATCGCCTAGCCAAGGAGATTCCTGGCGGTTTTAAACCTGATCAGTATTCGAACCTGGCAGGTCCTGCTTCTCACTACGCCTCAACTGGGCCTGAGATCTGGAAGGACACCGAAGGCAAGGTCACTCACGTTGTAATTGGTGTTGGAACCGGTGGAACCATTTCCGGAACTGGAAAGTATCTCAAGGAAGTAAGCGGTGGCAAGGTTCAGGTAATTGGTTGTGATCCGAAAGGTTCAATCTATTCCAAGACCGAAACCAACTCGATGCCATACCTGGTTGAAGGTGTTGGCCGAGGCGATGACTTTTTGCCGGCTGCTTACAACTCAGATGTGGTTGACGAAGTGATTCCAGTTCCTGACGCCGAAAGTTTTGAAATGACCAGAAGGCTTGCTCGCGAAGAAGGCTTGATGGTAGGACCTAGTTGTGGAATGGCAGCAGCAGCCGCGCTAAAGGTAGCCAAAGATCTTCCAGCCGATGCAGTGGTAGTTGTGATCTTGCCTGATGGTGGAAGAGGCTATCTTGCAAAGGTATTCAACGATGGCTGGATGCAAACCCACGGATTCCTAGGTGATGATGCTTCTGTGAAGCTGGCCGAAAAGGTTGCATTCAACCCAGCTGGCATTCCATTTGTTCTAGAAAATGACTCTTTGGTTAGCGCAAGGCAGTCAATCGAGGATTCAGGCCTTACTTCGCTACCGGTAATGGTCAAAACTCCCCCGGTTCGAATCGGTCACGTCATTGGCACCATTTCTTTGGCGCAGATTGATGCAGCTAGCCCCACCGCAACCGTCAAGGACATCCTTGGAGCAAAGCCAGCACTAGTTGGCTCGGGCCAAGGTGTTGAAGTTGCCAAGAAGCTATTGGCCTCGAACGATTTTGCTCTGCTGCTACACGACGGTGAAGTTGAAGCCCTGCTAAAGCCAGGGCAGCTGAGCTAACCTAGTAAAAATAAGAAAAGGCAAATAATGACCGAGTTTGAAACCAGAGCCATCCACGTCTCCCAGGATCCGGATGCCAATAATGGTGCGGTTATTCCACCTATCTACATGTCTTCCACCCACAAACAAGACGGCGTTGGTGGACTTCGCGGTGGCTACGAATACAACCGAGCTGCTAACCCATCCAGAACTGCCCTGCAGGAAGTTCTTGCCAGCCTAGAAGGTGGCAAGTTTGGACTTAGCTTTGCCTCGGGTCTTGCCGGTGAAGATGCAGTAATTCGTGCCACTTGCGCACCTGGCGATCACGTAATTCTTAGCGATGATTTATATGGCGGAACCTTTAGGCTCATGAACCGCATTCACCGTGCCGCGGGAATTGATTCCGAGGTTGTGGATATGAGCGATCTCGATGCTCTACGCGCTGCCATCAAGCCAGGTAAGACTAAGTTGATTTGGGTTGAGACACCAACTAACCCAATGCTTGGGATTTTGGATATTGCTGCCATTGCCAAAGTCGCTAAAGAAAATGGCGTCTTGAGTGTGATGGATAACACCTTCGCTACTCCTTATTTGCAGCGTCCACTCGAGCTCGGAGCTGACATCGTCACACACTCAACAACCAAGTACATTGGTGGCCACTCGGACCTTCTAGGTGGCGCGGTTATCGTCAACGATGAGCAGCTCTACGAGAAGATTCGCTTCTTGCAGTTTGCTGCTGGTGCAGTTTCTAGCCCATTTGATGCATGGCTTACTCACCGCTCAATCAAGACGCTGGCTGTTCGCATGGACAAGCACTGCTCCAACGCTCAGGCAGTAGCGGAATTTCTTGACGGACATAAAAACGTTGAGCAGGTTTACTACCCTGGTCTTCCAGCTCACCCTGGCCACGACCTAGCAAAAAGACAAATGTCTGGCTTTGGTGGAATTGTTAGCTTGCGATTTGCTACCGAAAAAGCCGCCAAGGACTTCTGCAACCGAACCAAGCTGTTCACACTTGCCGAGAGCCTTGGAGGGGTTGAATCACTTGTGAATCACCCGGCTGAGATGACACACGCGTCGGTCAAGGGCAGCCCACTAGAAGTTGGCCCAGAGATTGTTCGTCTGTCGGTTGGAATCGAAAACCCTAAGGATCTAATAAACGATCTGGCGCAAGCTCTTAGCTAGTTAGTTTTTGGAAGGCGATCAGTCTTCAACAATTTGATGCCGTAAATCAAAGATCCAACAAATAGTGCCGCAACAGCGCTGAACCCAGCTATCGCTGCCAGCTCAGGTACCTCAAACGAGATGATCAGCTGTCGCACGTTTAGGAAGATGATCAGGTTTCCAACCAGAATTCCTAGAATTCTTTGTGGGGCCTTGCTGACTAGCCAAGCGGCAATTGGGGCTGCAAGCGCTCCACCAATTCCAAGGGCTAGAACGGCATCCCAAGGAATCTGTTCGGCACCAATCCCGATGATGAAGCCGATACTTGCGGCTATGGCAATAACGAATTCGGCTGTATTTGTGGTTCCGATGGCCTTGCGAGGCTCAAGTGCGTTGGATGCTGTTAAGGAAGTTGTAACAACTGGTCCCCAACCTCCTCCTCCGGTTGCATCGATAAATCCACCAACTAGTCCAAGAGGGGCAAGCCACCTTGCGCGTGCACGTCGTTTTTTGCCCAAAATGATTGGTCTGGTGAAGCGATACAAAACCAGTGAGCCCAAGATAAACAGCACGCTTGCAGTCCATGGTCTTGCAGCTGAAAGGTCGATATTGCTCAGAATCATCGCACCAACAAATGCACCGATTCCTCCTGGAACTGCCACCTTCACAAGTGCGTGCCAGTCAACGTTCTTGAATCGAATGTGTGCCGCTCCAGAAATTGAAGACGTGACAATTTCAACCAGGTGCACAATGGCAGATGCCGCAGCCGGGTTGTAAGCCAGGAGAAGGAGCAAGGTAGTTGAGGTGACCCCAAATGCCATTCCCATTGCGCCATCAACAAGTTGCGCTAAAAACCCCGCAACCGAGACAAGCAGCAAAACCCACATGAGTTCAAATCTATTGGGTGTGGCTATCTAAGCAGGGCTAACCAAACTGCGAGTTTGCTTAGATTTCACCTTTATCTAGGCCCTTTAGCACTCGCTGTGCTCGCTTTCTTACCTCAGGCAAATCGGAAAGTCTTTTGAGTCCATTGTTTTGCTGGAACATGCGGTGGTTATTTGCAAAGGCTGCAGAGTTTCGATCCATGAAGTCCCAATACAAAGTTGTGAATGGGCAAGCATTGTCCCCGGTTCTTTCCTTCGGGTTGTAGGCGCAGCCTTTGCAGTAATTGGTCATTCGAGAAATGTAAGCACCGCCTGCAGCGTATGGCTTGGTCATCATCTGACCTCCGTCAGCGTGAACACCCATACCGATAACGTTTGGAACCATTACCCACTCGGAAGCATCAACAAATTGCTCCCGCATCCAATCCAAAAACTCTTGCGGGTTGGTGCCAGTGACGAGGGCCAGATTGCTCAAAATCATCAGTCTTGGGATGTGGTGAGTCCAGCCCCGGTTGTGGATGGCTTCCACCTCGCTGGCCACACAGTTCATCTTGGTCTTTGAGGGCTCAACAAACAGCGGCAAGAGCTTGCGTTTAGCATTCAAGCCGTTTTTGTGTTTGTAGTCCTCGCCTAGAAACCAATACATGCCGTTGATGTATTCGCGCCAGCCAATGACCTGGCGGACAAAGCCCTCAACCGAGTTCAGGGGCACTCCGCCTTTTTTGTACTTTGCGATAACTGCGGAAACTACTTCTCCTGGATGCAGCAAACCGTTGTTGATGTATGGGCTGATCACCGAGTGGTGCAGGGTCCAACTCTCGGTTGTCACGGCATCTTCGTAAGGGCCGAATTCCTCCAGGTGCTTATCAACAAAGGTCTTCAAGCGCTTGAGGGCTCCAGCTCTTGTGGTTTCCCAGTAAGCCGAAGGCTCCATGCCAAGTTCCTTGGCTACTTCTTTATCTATTTTGTCTGGAGTGGTTTCTGGGTACTTGTCCCAGCTGTAGTTCTTGGGTGGCGGAAGTCTGTTGTCCTCATCAAAGTTCCAGGCATCGCCTTCAGGTTTGCCATCTTTGACCAGAATCCCCAGACGCACTCTTTGCTTGCGGTAGAAGTTTTCCATCACGAAGGTTTTTTGTGTTTCTGCCCAAGCGGTAAAAAGGGTTCTAGATGTAAGAAAGAAGTCATTCTCGATAAACTCAGCACCTAAGTCTTTGAGCTGACGGTATTGAACAGAGCTTGATGGCTCAGCACACACCAGCTGCTTGATGCCGGTTGCCTTGATGATTGCCTTGAGCCCAGTTGGGGTATCGGCAGCTTTCTTGTAGTGAACCTCGAAACCGGCTGCCTCTAGTTCTTGAGCGAAATGTCTGGCTGAGGAAATAAGAAAGAACAGGCGCTGGTTGTTCCATGGTCTGCCGGTAGTCATCCGTTTGGACTCGACGATGGCAATAACGTCCGTTTTTGGATTGGCGCTTTTGAGAGCACCGAAGTCTTTGTTCAGATGATCGAAGGGGATGAAAATCAGTTTGGTTTTCATTAGCCCTTGCACTTTTTAGAGCAGTACTTGACACTCTCCCAGTCTTTGGCCCATTTCTTGCGCCACTCAAACTTCAAACCGCATGTCTCACAGGTTCGAGGCTCGAAGCCATTTTTAGTCTTTGGGGTGGGCACTTTACAAATCTATGCCACTTTTTGTGAACTCCAACTTATGGGTAGCCTAGACATCCTCATTAATCCTTAGCTATTTGGAGCCCCAGCAAAGGTACCTTCTTCACGAGTTCCTAACCTGATGGGATCTTAAGTACTGCTTCCCTGTGAACTACTTGAATGAAGAAACTTTGTTATACCAACCGTTTGAGTGCTCGCCATATCCCATTTCAGACACCGCCCTGACAGTAACCATGAAATAGCTTGGACTCCCGGCTCCATGAAGCTCCATAGCTGACCGTAAGGATTTGGGACTTAGGGTGAACTTGCGGCCGTTCACGCGCGCGAGTTCCTGGGGCTCAGTGTAGTTGTTAAAAAACTTGGGACTCAGACCTGACTCGGACAAATACCTAATGCTCACTTCGTAATTCTCAATCGGCCTAGAAGATCTTGGAGACCCCCAAGTGTAGACCATGTTCTTACCGCTCCAGTTAGATTTGACCTTTACCTTTCCAGGCGGATTACCCGTCAGAATACTTACTGGAACCTTCGTTTCGGCTTCCAAGTATCTTGAAAGTAGCCCTGTAGTTCGAATTGTCCACAATGTGCGGGCGATGAGTGTTGCATTTGGTACTACGTCCTCCTTTGAAATGCGGAGGGAAACAATATTGTTTGCACTAACAGGGTTCCAGCTGAAGCTATAGATTGTGCGGTCTGCAATCTTTCGACCAGCGTCAGACCAGAGCTCGAACTCAACTTCTACACCAGTAGCTCTATCTGAAAGTTGAGAATAGGGCATTATGGCAGTGATTGGAATCTCTAGCTCGGCACTGTACTCTCCTGAAAAACGTATTTGTGTCGGAAGATTTCCAGACCAAATGCTTGTGCCTTCAATGGTGGCAGTGTAGGGAGTTGTGGCCCCTACTGAAATGGCAGCATGCGCGGGACTGACCGGCCCGGAGAGAACTAACGCAGATGCTAATGCAATTGAAATCGAGTATCTCAGTGTTTTCATTTCTTACCCCCATAAACTTGCAAAAAAACTTAAGACTAATCGTACACTTTTCTCTACTGTAGAGCAACCTAGCTCGCCAATGGTAATTTGGACACATTTCGCATTAGTATTCGAGCATGAATTGCAAAAACTGCGGCGAAGCCGTACCAAAAAACGAACTCAACTGCCTAGCCTGCGGAACCGTTGCGGCCAAAACTAAAGCAGATCTGCAAAAGACCGACCCAGCGATGACCAAGGGAATTGCTTGGGCTCTGATTGCCATGGGAGTTTTTGGGTTGATGTTTGTGATTTCCAATGCCTGGACCGACTGGTATTCGGGTCTTGATTACGTGGGTCCAATAGCACTTTTGCTACTCGGTGGCGTGACACTGTTTTCTGCCTCCCGCAAGAAATAGCCCAATTATTCATTGGTACTAGCTGCCAGGTGACCAAAAGCGAACTAACTGTGGCCTAGATAGAGGCCGGTTAACCCAGCCAATGTCTTCACTAAAATATCCCCTATGTCTAAATTGAATGAATCCAGATCGTACGGTCAAGGCGCCCAAGGCGAACCTGACGCCCCAAAAGCTAGCAAGGTAAGTTTCTTTACTCGCCTTCGATACAACTTCGACAATTCGTTGTCTAAACCGGGAGCCTTCGTAGGTTACGTCTTTATCGCGATCATCTTCTTAGCCATCATCATGTCGGGGATTCAGCGCGGTGTGGCAGCTGTGGTTGCTCTCAATGAGCCACTTGACCCGGCAACATATTTCTTTAGCTTCTGGGAATCTTTCACCAAGATTCTTGGAATTGGATCAACCGCTGCCTGGGGCACGCAGCTAATCAACACCCTCTACTGGGCAATTGGAATTGCCATCTCCGGTGCAGTAATTGGTTTTATCTCAGCCCAGATTATTCGCGCAGTTGCCAAGCTCCAGGAGGGAAAGAGTGCGGTGATCGAGTCTGGTCACACCTTGATTCTTGGCTGGTCAAACCGAGTCTTCCCTATTCTTTCTGAGCTGGCTATAGCTAACGAGAACGTTCGTAAGCCACGAGTTGTTATCTTTGCCCCAACCACCAGAGCTGTAATGGATGCTGAAATTAGGTCACGGGTAGCAAACCTTGGAAAGCTAAAGGTAATCACCAGAACTGGCGATGTCACAAACCCTGAGGATCTAAAGCGCGCCAACGTCTCTAGCGCCAAATCGATTATCATCTTGGACGCCGACGAGTCAGGCGATGCCAACATCGTCTCCACGGTACTTGCCGTAAAGTCAGTAAATTCCAACACAGCAACTCGTATCATCGCCGAGCTCGATGATGAGAACACAGCTGAAGCGATCAGTACCGCCACCAACGGCCAGGTCATTGCCGTTCGGTCACAAAACGTCATTGCCAGAGTTACCGCTCAAGCCTCCAGACAGCCTGGACTTGCAGCTGTCACCTTGGACTTGCTTGATTTTGCTGGGGATGAGATCTACATCACGGCCGTTAGAGAATTAGTTGGCAAAACCTATGGCGAGGCCCTCTTGGCCTTCAATGAGGCTTCCGTTATTGGGCTAGTGGATTCAAAGGGAGTTGCGCAGATTAACCCACCGGCAACCACGAAGATTCCAGCCGGAACCAAGGTAATTGCCATCGCCCTGGATGATGACAAGATCATTTACTCCGGCATCCGCAAGGACTTGATTTCCAAGAAGGTTGCCAAGAAACCTGCCGGCAAATCTAAGCCTGAGCACCTGTTGTTTATTGGTTGGTCCTCGATGGGTAGAGCTGTGGTTTCCGAGCTTTCTCAGTTCCTACCTCTGGGTTCCACCGTTCACATCGTTGCCGAGTCTCGCCACGTTGCCGCTGAGGAGCTAAAAGGACTGCGGTTTGGAAAGAACATCAAGGTTACCTTCGCTTCGGTATCGGGAGACATTGACGATTTGATCGAAGCCGCCTCGAAGAAAAAATACAACGAAGTTGTAATTCTTGGCTACCGCGAGGCAATCAGCGAAGCTGAAGCCGACTCGCAGACCATGCTCACCATGCTTCAGATGAACCAGCTGTTTGAAGCCAAGGGCAACGGTGTTGAGCCAACCAGACTGGTGGCTGAGATTCTAGATAGCCGCAAGGCTGAGCTTGCTCGCGTTGCTGCGGTTGACGACATGGTAGTTAGCGATAACCTTGCTGCTTTGCTAATTGCACAGGTTTCTGAAAACCCTGCTTTAGCTCCAGTCTTCGACGACTTGTTCGATGCTGATGGCGCATCACTAAGCGTGAACGCGATTGAAACCTACGCGCCAGTTGGTAAGTCAATTGAATTTGCTGAACTTGTAGCTATTGGTAAAGCTCACGGCGAATCGGTTATTGGCTACCGCACCTTGGCTGGCTCAAAGAAGTTAGCCTCTTCTGGCGTAAAGCTAAACCCTGCCAAGACTGCCAAGTTCACCCCGGCCAAGGGGGACGGGTTGATTGTTGTTGGAGATCTTAGGAAGTAGAAACCAGCGCGAGAGTGATAATCTCGGTCCACTAGATCTTTCTACCTATGGCAGCTAAGGAGATTCAAATGGACATCAACCTGATTCACCCAGAGCTTAGAAAAGCAACCGCATCATTCCCGAAACTTCCGTTCACCAGCGGTTTTGGAAGAGCAGTCACCAGAGCCTTACTGCAATTGATGCTCCCTAAGGTTAAATCCTCAACTGGCGTAACTATTGAATCAGCCAAGACCCCTGGTGGAGTAAAGCTGCGTGTTTACACACCAGCTGGAAACAAAA
>JBILXL010000039.1:0-9130 GCA_044378505.1 Rhodoluna sp.
AGGGAAATTTGGAACTTCATCGGTCGCTTGCCATGGCTAAGGATCAGTCCTATGTGTTGGGGGTTTTGACTGAAGATCAACTCAAGCACTCATACTTTCCAATTGGCAAAGCTGCCAATAAGGAAGACATCCGCAAAGAAGCTAAGGATCGAGAGCTTTCAGTTGCAAACAAACCCGACAGCTACGACATCTGCTTTATCCCAGAAGGCGACACCAGAGATTGGCTGTCGGACAAGATCGAGCTAACACCCGGATCAATTGTTGATAGCAGTGGAGTAGAACTTGGCAAGCACGATGGAGCCCTCGGCTATACGGTGGGGCAGCGTAAGGGTCTCAAGCTAGGCCGTCCTGCCAAAGATCGCCAGCCTAGGTATGTGCTTGAGATTAGGCCAAAAGAAAATGTCGTGGTAGTTGGTCCAGAAGACGCACTGACAATCTCTGAGCTCTCGGGCGAAAAGTTCTCCTGGTGCGGCAAGGCGCCAGAAAATGCAAGCGATTGGTTTGAAGCCGAAGTTCAAGTACGCGCTCACGGTGAATCGCACCCTTGCAAGCTTCGAGTGATAGCTGGCCAAATGGTGATTCGGCCAAATGTTCCCATTCGCGGAATCTCTCCTGGCCAAACAGCAGTTGTTTACCTTGGTTCTAGAGTGCTTGGCCAAACCACAATCGACAAAACTGTCTCTGCAGTTTTAGAGCAGGTGTGAGCTTGGACAAGAAAGTTATTGAACGGGTTGCCGAACTAGTAGATACGATAAACAAACACCGCGCTGCCTATTACCAGTCAAACACTTCTTTGATTTCAGACGCTGATTACGACAAGTTGATGCGCGAGCTCGAAGGGCTCGAATCAAAGTATCCAGAGCTAATAACTGGAGATTCACCAACTCAAACTGTCGGGGGAGAAGCCAGCCAGACCTTTACTCCGGTTGAGCACCTTGAGCGCATGATGAGCTTAGACAATGTGTTTTCGAGCGAGGAGTTAGATAGCTGGCTTGAGAAAACTGGCGGCGGTCCATTTCTGTGTGAGCTAAAAATTGACGGTCTGGCAATTAATTTGCGGTACGAAAAAGGAAAACTCGTATCTGCTGCCACCAGGGGCGATGGCTCCGTTGGCGAGGATGTCACAAGAAATGTCATGACCGTGAAGGGAATCCCTCACACACTCTCTGGGAAAAACCACCCGGATGTAGTCGAGATCCGTGGCGAGGTGTTTTACTCTCTAGCTGATTTTGCCAAGCTCAATCAGTCACTGATTGACGCTGGCAAGGCTCCCTTTGCCAACCCCAGGAACTCCGCTTCCGGTTCACTGCGCCAAAAAGACTCCAGCGTCACAGCTTCCAGGCCTCTTCAGATGATCGTTCACGGCATCGGCGCTTGGATCGATAAGAGCGTTGTCAGTCAATCTGAGCTTTATGCCCACCTCAAAAACTGGGGGCTCCCTACCTCCAGCAGGTATCAGGTGTTGGATAACGCTGCCCAAGTAAAGAAGTACATTACTGATTTCGAAGCTAAGCGCCATACTCTCGAGCACGAAATCGACGGTGTTGTTATCAAAGTTGACGAGTTATCCAGGCAGCAAGTACTCGGGTTCACCTCTCGTGCACCGAGGTGGGCAATTGCGTATAAGTATCCGCCAGAGCAGGTAAACACGAAGCTACTGGACATTAAAGTTTCAATTGGAAGAACTGGCCGAGCAACCCCGTACGCGGTTTTAGATCCGATTCGTGTGGCCGGAAGTGAAGTTGAATTTGCCACTTTACACAATCAAGAGGTGGTTGCCGCAAAGGGAATTCTCATCGGAGACACCGTGGTGCTTAGAAAAGCAGGGGATGTAATCCCTGAGATTTTGGGCCCGGTGGTAGCTCTTCGGGATGGCTCTGAGAAAAAGTTTGCCATGCCAAAAAACTGCCCAGACTGTGGCTCAAAACTGGCTCCAGCTCAAGATGGTGATGTTGACCTTCGATGCCTAAATGCCAAATCTTGCCCGGCCCAACTTCGCGAGCGAATTGCCTACATCGGTTCGCGTTCTGCACTGGATATCGAAGCACTAGGGTTTGTCACGGCCGTTGCGCTAACTCAGCCACTTGAGCCGAAGGTTCCACCGGTCAAATCTGAAGCAGACCTTTTCACTCTCAAGCTCGAGGACTTGCTTCCAATCAAGTCGCAGATAGTTGATGCCGATACTGGCGCCGTCAAGCTTGATACCGATGGCAAACAAAAGGTAGTTGAATACTTCAGGAAAAAAGATGGCTCACCAGCAACGGTTGCAACCAAACTTCTAGAAGAACTAGAAAAAGCCAAATCTCAACCTGCTTGGCGGGTGCTGGTTTCGCTATCCATTCGACACGTGGGTCCAGTAGCAGCAAGATCGCTCATGAATTCCTTCGGGTCAATTGAGACAATCTTCGCGGCCTCCGAAGAGGAGCTTGCGAGAGTGGATGGAGTCGGCGCGGTAGTTGCAGCAACTATCAAAGAGTGGATTTTGGTGGATTGGCATAAAGACATCGTTCAAGCTTGGAAAAAAGCTGGGGTCAACTTCACCCAAGACATTTCAGCTTCCGAATCAGGTACGTTCCAGGGAATGAGCATTGTTGTTACCGGAACTCTTTTGGAGCTTACTCGCGAGCAGGCAGAAGAAGCCATTATTTCGCGTGGGGGCAAGGCTGCTTCTTCAGTTTCTAAAAACACCGCTTTTGTTGTTGCAGGATCTGCGGCCGGGTCCAAATTAGCCAAGGCAGAATCGCTCGGCGTAGAAGTAATTGATGAAGCTGAGTTTGCTAAGAGGCTAGCGAACTAGTATTTCTTGTCCTCGTAGGACTCAACTTCGATCGCTTCGTAGGATTCAGCGCGAGGCTCAGAGTAGTCAACATTGGTCTCAAAGCCCTCGGTGATTGAAGGCGAAGATCCCTCGAGCTCGGTCTGAGCTAGGGTTTCGTCGGCTGCAACCATGGACTCAGTAGACATCAAGGACTTCAAGGTGTTTAGGAAGTCTTCAATTTCGTTAGCCTCTGACTCCCAGCGAGATAGTCGATCTTGTCCGTCTACGATTACCGCGTTTGCAAATGCTTCGGCCTTGCGGGCAAGAAGTTCTGCACGACGGCGTGACTGGTTGATCAAGTTTCCAGCGTTTCGTTGAGCGTCTTCAGTCACGTTTGCCGCTGTTACCTTGGCGTCGCGAAGATTTCTTTCTGCTTCCGAGTTAAGCTCGGCAGCGAGTCTAGATGCTTCCGCAACTGCCTTGTTGGCATCATCGGTTGCTTGCTGAGCTTGCTTGACGGCAGATTCGTAAATTCTTAGAGCTTCCTGCTCACCTTCGTCGCGCTTAGCCTTTAGCTCTGCCTCAAGTTCAACTCGGGACTGTGCTGTGCGCTGAGCAAGTTCGGTAGCTAGAGCACGAGCTTCTTCAGTCTCGCGGTGAACAGAGGCACGAAGCTCCGCAGCGTATCTTTCACCTTCTGATCGAATTGCTGATGCTTCGCGCTGAGCGTGAACAATCTTCTCGGTAGCGTCTGCTTCCTGAGTCTTGGCCTGAGCCAGGATCTCTACGCTGGTTCGTTCGGCATCAAGACGAATTTCTTTAGCTTTTGACTCCGCATCAGAAAGAAGTTTCTGAACGGCTGATTCGGCTTTACGAGTCAGTTGCTCAGCCTCGGCCTTTGCAGTCTCGCGAACGCGCAGTGCGTCTTGACCGGCATCGGTCATAAGTTTTCTAGCCTGCTCTTCAGCAACACGAAGGGTCTGCTCGAACTGAGCACCAAGTTCCGCGTATCCAGTTCCGGCATCGCGCTTTAGTCGCTGCTTTAGGCTTGCGATCTCAGACTTGAGAAACTCAACCTCGCTGGCGGCTTTGTAGTTGTAGTCGCGAACGTGATCGAGCTCTTCGCGCATTGCGGAGACAGCTGCGTCTACCTCGTCTTTGTCGTAGCCTCTAAAGACGAGCTGAAATTCTGAATTATCCACGGGTATTGACCTTTTTATAGGGGGATAGGGGTTTACTACCTAGATACCTACTTTAGTAGGGTATTTCGCCCCAGAATCAAGCAATTTCTTTGTTGCTAGAATGGGCCAGCTGGGGCCAAAACCCCTCCAATTCAGAGTTTCTCTAAACCGAAGGTTTCCATGTCCGAGATCACCCCTGAGCTAGTTAGGCACCTAGCCGGCCTTGCCCGCATTGAGGTAAGCGAGGCTGAGGTGGCCCAATTTGCCAGTCAGCTGGCTTTGATTGTGGAATCGGTTGCCACTGTCAAGGCTGCCGTTAGCGATGAAATTGTCGCCACCAGCCACCCAATTCCTATGGCCAATGTTTTCCGTGAAGATGTTGTCAAGCCCTCGTTGACTCAATCCCAGGCTCTTTCCGGAGCCGCTGACAGCGAATCAGGTCGCTTCAAGGTCTCAGCCATTCTGGATGAGGACTAGATAGAAACAATGTCTGTTCTAAACAAGTCCGCCCATGAGCTAGCTTCGATGCTGGCCTCCAAGGAAATCTCCTCGGTTGAGCTAACCAAAGTCCAGCTGGAAAACATCGACAAGCTAAACCCGAAGCTCAACAGCTACCTAACCGTCACTCACGAACTGGCCCTGGCTCAAGCTCGCGAGGTTGACGACCTTCGTGCCAAAGGCGAAAAGCTTTCGGCGCTCGCAGGTGTGCCAATTGCAGTTAAAGACAACCTCACCACAATCGGAATTGAAACTACCGCCGGATCCAAGATTCTCAAGGGCTGGGTACCTCCTTATAACGCCACGGTTGTCGAAAAGGTTCTTGCCCACCGCATGCCAATTCTTGGAAAGACCAACCTGGATGAATTTGCTATGGGTTCCTCAACAGAGAACTCGGCATACGGTCCATCGCTAAATCCTTGGGACCTTGCTCGAACTCCTGGAGGTTCAGGAGGAGGATCTTCCTCAGCCGTTGCTTCCATGCAGGCACCGCTGGCTTTGGGTTCTGACACCGGAGGATCCATTCGTTTTCCTGCAGCGGTCACTGGAACCGTTGGAGTCAAGCCAACCTACGGAGCGGTTTCTAGATACGGCCTTATTGCCCTGGGTTCCTCATTGGATCAAGTTGGTCCCGTCACCAGAAACGTGATGGATGCGGCCATGTTGCACGATGCCATCGCTGGCCACGATCAGATGGATGCGACCTCGCTGCCAGAATCCCTTGGTTCAATGACCGAAGCGGCCAAGAACGATTCGGTCAAGGGACTAAAAATTGGAATCATCAAGGAACTTACCGGTGAAGGCTTCCAGGCCGGGGTATCTGAGCGATTCCAGGAAGCTTTGGATCTGCTGGTTGCCGCAGGGGCTGAAATCGTTGAAGTTTCCTGCCCTAGCTTTCAATACGCAATCGCTGCCTACTACTTGATTCAGCCGGCAGAGGCATCTTCAAACCTGGCTCGCTTCGACTCGGTTCGCTTTGGATTACGTGTCATGCCAGAAGGTGCAGCGACAGTCGAAAAGGTAATGGCTGCAACCCGCGAAGAAGGTTTTGGTGCAGAAGTTAAACGAAGAATCATCCTCGGAACCTACGCACTTTCTTCCGGTTACTACGACGCCTATTACGGAAGCGCTCAAAAGGTAAGAACGCTTATTCAGGCAGATCTTGCCAAGGCCTTTGAGAAAGCCGATGTGTTAGTTTCGCCAACTGCGCCAACCACAGCTTTTCTGCTTGGAGAAAAACAAGAAGATCCGCTGGCTATGTATCTAAACGACATCGCGACAATTCCGGCCAACCTAGCTGGAATTCCAGGAATGAGTCTTCCGGTAGGTCTTGCAAGCGAAGACAACCTTCCAGTTGGAGCTCAGTTCTTAGCTCCAGCAAGGCAAGACGCAAGACTCTACAAAGTCGGAGCAGTTCTTGAAAAACTTCTCGAAAACAAGTGGTCAAAGTCCATGCTGGATTTCGCACCGAAGCTTGAGGTGAACTAATGGCCAAAGATCAGCTAATGGATTACCAGAAGGCACTCGAAGCTTACGAAGTTGTTATTGGACTCGAGGTACACGTCGAACTAAACACCAACACCAAGATGTTCTGTGGTTGCGCAAACGTGTTCGGTGATGAGCCAAACACCAACGTTTGCCCAAACTGCCTAGGGTTTCCTGGAGCAATGCCTGCGGTAAATGGCAAGGCTATTGAGAATTCAATCAAGATTGGGCTAGCCCTCGACTGCGAGATTGCCGCCACCGGCCGCTTTGCCAGAAAGAACTACTTCTATCCTGATCTGGCCAAAAACTTCCAGACTTCACAGTACGACGAGCCAATTGCCTTCGAGGGAAGCATCGACATCGAGGTTCCATCGGGCAAGGTCTTTACTGTTGCCATTGAGCGAGCCCACATGGAAGAAGATGCCGGCAAGCTAACCCACGTTGGAGGCTCCACAGGACGTATCCAAGGAGCCGAATTTTCACTGGTTGATTTCAACCGCGCTGGTGTTCCACTTGTGGAAATCGTAACCAAGCCGATCTATGGCGCAGGCGATGAAGCACCTGAACTAGCTGCTGCCTACGTTCGATCAATTCGTGAGATTGTAAAAAACCTTGGTGTTTCTGATGCTCGCATGGAGCGCGGCAACGTGCGCTGTGATGCCAACGTTTCAATTCGCCCGAAGGGTCAAGAAAAACTTGGAACTCGAACCGAGACCAAGAACGTGAACTCACTGCGCAGCATCGAGCGCGCGGTCAAATACGAAATTCAGCGTCAAGCACACTTGCTATCCCAGGGCACTGCAATCATCCAAGAAACTCGTCACTGGCACGAAGACCGTGGGGCAACTTCTTCCGGTCGACCAAAATCCGATGCAGATGACTACCGCTACTTCCCTGAGCCTGACCTTGTCCCAATCCAGCCTTCCAAGGAGTGGATTGAGCAGCTACGTGCAACACTTCCTGAAAAGCCTGCGATTAGACGAAAGAGACTTCAAGAGCTTTGGGGCTTTAGCGATCTAGAATTCCGTGATGTTGTGAACTCGGATTTGCTAGATGAAATCGATGACACCGTAAAAGCTGGAGCAAAGCCGCAGGCCGCTAGAAAGTGGTGGACCGGAGAGCTTGCTCGAATCGCTAACAGCGAAGATAAAGACATCGCAGAACTTTCGATAACCCCAGCACAAGTAGCTCAGATCGCGGCCTTGGTTGAGAGCGGAAAACTAACCGATCGCCTAGCTCGTGAAGTTCTAACGGGAGTATTGGCTGGCGAAGGAAATCCTGAAGAGATAGTTGCCAAGCGAGGACTGGAAGTTGTTTCCGATGACGGTGCACTGCTTGCCGCTATCGACAAAGTACTGTCGGAACAGCCAGATGTGCTTGAAAAGATCCGAGAAGGAAAACTTCAGGCCGCCGGCGCGGTTATTGGTGCGGTTATGAAGGCTATGGCCGGCTCAGCTGATGCTGCCCGGGTCAGGGAACTTGTTATTCAGAGGGCAACTGAAAAGTAACTAGTTCTTTAGAGGAACAATGTGCCTAGCAATGATTCTGGCAGCTTGTTCGATGGTGTATCGATCGGTGGCCAATCCCAAGACTAAATCGAATCCCTCGTCATCGTTCATGGTGTGGCCAACGCCGTTGATGTAGAGAAAGTAATAAAACAGCGACCAAGCTGTGCGCTTATTCCCGTCCACCAATGAGTAATTCTTGATCACCGAGTGCATCATGGCAGCTGCCTTTAGTTCAAATGCCGGGTAGGCATCTTCTCCAAACAAGCTGGTACGAGGACGCGCAATGGCAGAGCCCAGCAAGCCGGCGTCTTTGATGTAGAAGCCGTGGTACTGAACTATTTGCTGTGCAGCCTCGAAGCTGACAAACCTGGTCAAGCGTCAGCCAGCCGCTCCATCAGCTTCTTGTCCTGAACCATGAGGGCGTCCATGGCATCTAGTACCTGCTGGCGCTCGGCCATGGCGTCGATGTACATTTCGACTGCCCTGGTGACTGCCTGCTGCTTTGAAATACCCAAGCGCTCCGAAGTAGCCTCGAGCGTTTGATCTAGTTCTTGTGTCAATCTAAGTGTCATAGCCATACCATAATGCTACCAAAATGATACCACAATACAAGTGTATAACTCTGTGGATAACTTGAAGTTTTCCCTGAAGGTTAGGGCTTTTGGCTGGGGAAAACTCTCAACCTACACTCCAGAGTTGAAGGAAGGCCTAGCTCCTACCAGCGAAACCGCCTTAAAACCGGCCTCTACGCCCGATTTCAGGGCCTTTTGAACCAGTTCAGGACCCAGGTCCTGGAAGCGCTCACTAGCGACCAAGGAAGCCAAGAAACCAGCGCAGAAGGCATCGCCGGCTCCAGTGGGGTCAATCGACTCGGTGGCTAGACCAGCAATTTCAACGCTCTGGCCGTTGGCCCAGTGAGCTTCAGCCCCGTTTTGGCCTTTGGTCACGACATTCAAGGCAACTACTCCTGATAACCCAAGTAGCTGATCTTCTTCGAGATTTGGAAAGATCAGATCGGCCTCAGAGATCAGTTCTTTGAATTCCTCCAACCCATGATCCTCGATGAATCCGTAGGAACCCGGATCAATCGCCAAAATAGCCCCTGCCTGCCTAACCCTTGCAGCGAAGTCCTTGATCTCCCCGAGAGCTCGACCAAAAAGTGAATAACCCGAGAGATAAACCGCCGCAAAACCTGTTGGATCAATAGCCCGAAGGTTTAGATCTAAGTTCGCTCCACGGTCAGTCAGCATCGAACGCGAGGCTCCTTGGACTAGAACAACCAGTGAACCGGTTGGTTTAGCACTTGACTGAAGAGCAGCCTCAATTCCGATTTGGTCAAGCTCAGCTTCCAGTTTTCTAACATCGGCTAAACCCACGCAACCAACGAATCTAGTTTGGACTCCAAGAAAGGCAAGCCACGATGCAACATTGGCAGCTTGGCCACCCATGGACTTGTGAATTGCAGATTTAGTGTCGGTGTTGGGGCGTATCTCAGATTCTGGAATAACGATGACATCTTCGATGACATCTCCAATTACCAGAATCTTGCTCACTTGAGCTCCGCCCAGGCCTTAGCAATTTCGGCAGCCACTGAAACGTTGTTGCGAGCTAGATCAATGTTTACCTCCAGAGATCTGCCCTTTGACTCTTCGACGATAAATCCAAGAAGGAATGGGGTGACAGCCTTGCCGGTGACTCAG
>JBILXL010000144.1:0-2561 GCA_044378505.1 Rhodoluna sp.
TCTTCTACGAGCCAAGAGTCGGCAACCTTGAGTTGAACATCCGTTGAGGACTCTAGTACGGGTTTGAGCTCGCCTGCTTCTAGGCGGTAGAAATCTCCTAGAACGCTCATCAAATTCCTCTTGGTAGGCCTTGCTCTAATCTATAGATTACGAGCAATTCCAAGACCGTTTTCCCCAACCCCTGATTAGGTGAACTTCCATTGCGTCTAGAGATAGAAAAGCTTCGAGGCTGGGTAAACCCGGCCGATGCATTCTTGCCTATGCATTCAAAAGACCCCAATACTTTCTGGCTGGATAGGTCAACCAACCAAGACGAACCGGTTTCAGTCATCGGATCCGCCGGGTCAATAATCGAAGCCGGTGATGAGGCCTTCGCGCTCGCAAGCGAGCACCTAACGGCAATCAATGCTTCGATTGAGTCTTTCCCGGAGATAGAGATTCCATTTAGCTTTAGACCAGGACTGGTTGGCTATTTTGGTTATGAATTAGGAAGTTCCGAGAAATCAGGAACCCACCCCAAAGCCCAGTTCATGATTGTTGATCGAGCCATGGTCTTTGATCACAAGCACAAGACGATGTATTTCATAGGTCTTTTTGAAACACGCGAAGAATTTGACAACTGGCATAGGGCTGCTTTGTTGAGGCTCACCCTGGTTGGAGGGGAGTCGGGATCCTTCATGCAAAAAACCAAGGCACCAACCTTGGTTTCTACCAAACTTCGTCACTCCAAGGAAAACTACCTTGAGCTAATCCAAAAAGCCAAGGAGCACATAAAAACCGGAGACGTATTTCAGCTGTGCCTCACGAACCAAATTCACATCGAGCACGAAGCCGATGCGCTCAGAACATTTCTCACCCTCTGTGAATCAAACCCAGCACCTTACGGTGGCTATCTAAAGCTTGGGGAAGTAGAAATTGTCAGCTCATCTCCCGAGCAATTCCTAAAAGTCTCAGCTAGTGGAAAAGCATCTTCGAAACCAATTAAGGGAACTAGGCCCAGATCTAAAGACCTGGAAGAGGATGCCAAGATTGCCAACGAGCTGGCAAACAATGAAAAAGAGCGCGCCGAGAACTTGATGATCGTAGATCTGATGAGAAACGATCTTGGTCGAGTCTGCCAAATAGATTCGGTGACCGTTGAAAAACTCTTTGAGATTGAAAGCTACGCAACTGTTCATCAACTAGTCAGCACTGTCACAGGAACACTCAAGCCCAGCGAAAGCGCAACCAGTGCTCTGGCAGCTTGTTTTCCAGGAGGATCAATGACGGGTGCGCCAAAGATAAAAGCCGTGGAGATTTTGCAATCGCTTGAGAGCGGACCGAGAAACATCTACTCAGGAGCTTTTGGATACCTCGGCTTTGATGGTTCGGCGGATTTTGGAATGACCATCAGGACCCTGGTTTTTGAGGGAACTTCGGCAACCTTAGGAGTTGGCGGTGGAATCACAATTGATTCTGACCCTGAGAGTGAGTTTGAAGAAACTATGCTCAAATCAAAGGCGCTACTTAGGGCGCTAGGAGGTTAGAGAAAATGGAAGATCTAGCACTGCTTGTCACAGGAATCCTTTTTGGCTTGATCTTTATTGGTGCAGCTTCAGTTGTGCTTGCCGTACTTGCTCGTAAAAACAAGATCTCTCGCTACTGGCCCTTAGGTGCCTCAGTCGGACTAAGCGTGCTAGCCCTTGTGGCTTGGCAGGGATCTGACCGATTGGGCATGATTCCCCTTGCTTGGGCGATATTGACGGCGGTAATCACGCTGTGGCCGGCTTCAAAGAAGTAAGCCCGAAGCCCTAGCCTTGGTAACCTTGCCAAAGGAAAGCCTGCAATCTTTAGGAGTTTTACTTTGTCTACCGAGCCTGTTCAGTTTGACGCTAAGGCGTTAACGGATAAGTGGCTTCCGGTTTGGGATGAACTAAAACCATTTGACTCTGGCAAGCCAGGGGATAACAGACCTACCAAGTACGTGTTGGATATGTTCCCTTATCCATCTGGCGATCTTCACATGGGTCACGCCGAAGCTTATGCACTGGGCGATGTAATCGCCAGGTACTGGATTCAAAAGGGCTTCAACGTTATGCACCCAATCGGTTGGGACTCCTTCGGACTACCTGCTGAGAACGCTGCCATTAAGCGTGGTCTAGACCCAAGAGGCTGGACCTACGACAACATTGCTCAGCAAAAAGCTTCCATGCGAAGGTATGCCTGCAGCTTTGACTGGGATCGAGTACTTATTACCTCTGACCCTGAGTATTACAAATGGAACCAGTGGTTATTCCTTGAGTTTTACAACAAAGGTTTGGCATATCGAAAAAACTCAAACGTCAACTGGTGTCCTTCTTGCCAAACTGTGCTCGCCAACGAGCAGGTAGTTCAGGGGCTTTGTGAGAGATGCGACACTGCCGTCACAAAAAAGGCCCTGACTCAGTGGTATTTCAAGGTCACCGACTATGCCGACAGATTGCTAGATGATTTAGACACCCTTGAAGGAGCATGGCCGGCAAAGGTTCTATCCATGCAACGCAATTGGATTGGAAGATCCTACGGTGCAGAGGTCAAGTTTG
>JBILXL010000041.1:0-9082 GCA_044378505.1 Rhodoluna sp.
GGCTAGCCGATACATCAACCTTCCAACACCGATTGCCGGCGGCGAGGACTTTGCATCGATTGTGAGCGAGGTTCCAGGAGCATTCGTATTTATGGGTGCGTGCCCTCCCGGCACCGATCACACCACCGCTGCCACCAATCACTCCAACAAGGCAGTCTTCGATGATTCTGTTTTGGGAGACGGCGCTGCACTGCTGGCCTCACTAGCTGTTGATGCACTGCGCTAGCCATTAGGCTTTTTCACAATCATGGAATTTCAAGTATCTGGCGACAGCATCCCATCTGAGTTCATCACGGACGAAATGGCCAGAAAGCTCATTGGCAAGCCTCCTGCATCAGGGGCCTGGCGTGATGGAGACCCTTCAGGCGATAGAAAGTTCACAACTTCTTTTGAGATAAAGCTCGAAAGCGGCAAGAAGCTCGATGACGTCAAGATTGCCTACGAAACCTGGGGCGAATTAAGGCCCGACGGGTCAAATGCCCTTCTGATACTTCACGCTCTAACCGGGGACTCTCATGCTTTTGGATCAGCAACCAGGGCGCACCCAACCGCCGGTTGGTGGAACGGCGTCATTGGGCCAGGCCTTGCAATAGATACAGATAAGTATTTTGTCGTAGCACCAAACATGCTTGGGGGCTGCCAGGGTTCAACTGGACCAACCTCTTTGGATAAAAAGGGTAAGGAGTACGGGCCACGTTTTCCTTACATCACTATCCGCGACCAAGTCACCGCACAGGTTGAACTTTCAAAGCAGCTTGGAATCAAGCGCTGGAAAGCAATCATCGGCGGCTCCATGGGTGGCATGCAAGTTCTGGAATGGGCCATCGAACATCCAGAAGCAATGGAAAAAATCGCTGTGCTCGCAGCACCTGCTTTTTCTAACGCCGATCAAATTGCTTTGAACTCGGTGCAGCTCGAAGCCATCAAAGCAGATCCTGCCTTTAATGAAGGTGACTACTACGACGCTGCTGCAGGTAAAGGCCCCTACCGTGGTCTTGCGTTGGCCAGACGCATGGCGCTACTGAACTATCGCTCCCCCGAAGAATTGAATGTGCGCTTTGAGCGAGCTTGGCAATCCAAGGTAAATCCATTTGGCGACGGTGGGCGCTTCGCGGTTGAAAGCTACCTAGATTTCCACGGCAACAAATTCACCCGCAGATTCGATGCAAACAGCTACCTCACTTTGGTCGAAGCCATGAACTCTCACGACATAGCTCGCGGACGCGGTTCCATCAAAAAGGCCATTCAAAAAATCAAAGCTGAAATGCTGCTGGTTGGTATTGATAGCGATCGATTGTTCCCGGTACCGAGCCAGGAAGTAATTGCAGAAAGTGGCCCAAAGAAGCTCTTTGGAAACAAGTTATTTGTTATCCAATCGGACTATGGTCACGATGGATTCTTGATTGAAGCCGAGAAGGTCGGCAGGCTTCTAAAGCGCTTACTTTCTGCCAAGTCCTAACCGCCAGAGCATTCCTGGGGCGCCAACCTAGCTACCTAAGATAGGTCTTACTGCCCGAAGGCCAATTCGAAGGAGACATCAGGTGTCCGCACTACAAAAGGCAAGATTCGCAGTTTTTGCCTACTTCACAATCGCGGGTGCTGCAGTGACTTTCTGGGCCGTTCATATCCCCTTTGTTGAAAACAAGCTAGATATTTCCCATGCGGCGATTGGCACATTGCTATTGGTTTTTGGAGGCGGTGCCTTGACCGCCATTCAGCTGGTAGGAAACCTTATTGATCGAGTGGGTTCCAGAACAGCGACTTTCCTATCTGGAACTTTCATGGGCGTAATGCTTTTTCTTCCTGGTCTTGCCAACACGCCGCTTTTTTTAGGTATCGCATTGTTTCTTTTGGGAATCGGAGTCGGTGCAACAGACGTTGCAGTGAACGCCCACGCGGTCGATGTTGAGAAGGCTTATCAGCGTCCAATTTTCTCGGCCTTTCATTCGATGTGGTCCTTCGGTGGATTGATCGGCGCGAGTATCGGTGGAATTGCTCTGGCTAACGGGCTTGATATGCAAACCACACTCACCGGGGCTGCCGTTGCAACTTTGCTTGTCGCCATTTCAATGCGAACCTGGATGCTGCCCGATAGCCCGAATCACCAATCAGACAAAAAAGTTAAGAACGCAGACAAGCAAGCCGAGAAATCTCGCCTAAAAGCACTAAACGCTTCCAACCGAAAGGCTCTTGGGTTTGTTTTGTTCCTTGGTGCAATGTCTGCTGCCGCGGCAATTGCCGAAGGTACTGGAGTGGACTGGTCCACTCTGCATCACGCCAGAGTGCTTGGTACCTCTGATGCTCAGGCCGCTATCGCTCTAGTTGTTTACACCGGTGCAATGGGAATCACGCGATTGGTCATTGACAAGGTAGTTGCCGCTCGCGGACGAATTTTTGTAATTAGATTTGGTTCTTTAGTTTCGGCTGTTGGAACTTGCGTAGTGGTTCTCTCAACAACTTCTCCGGTGGCTCTAGCTGGCTGGGTAATTGCCGGAATTGGAATTGCAGGAGTGGTGCCTCAGATTTTTGCTTACTCAGCCGAAGTCGGCGAGGATACTCACACCGGAAGAAACATGGCAAAAGTCGTTGGAATTACCTTCGCTGGAGTGCTAGCTGGGCCGGCACTAATTGGCTTCCTAACAGCACTTGTTCCTTTGAATATCGCTATTGGACTAGGCATAGTTTTAGGTCTGTTGACAGCCCTTGGAACCTTAGTTATTGAAAAAAGGAATTCAAATGCCAAAACTTTTTGAATCAATCCAGATTCGGGGCCTTGAGGTAAAAAACCGAATTTGGATCTCACCGATGTGTATGTACTCGGCTGAGAACAAGGACGGCATGCCGGGAGCCTGGCAAGAGATTCACTTGGGTTCAAGAGCCGTGGGCGGCGCAGGACTGATTTTTGTTGAGGCCTCGGGTGTTAGCCCCGAAGGTCGAATCACTCCATGGTGCACCGGAATTTGGAACGACGAGCAAGCAAAAGCTTGGAAGAAGATTGTAGATATCTGTAACACGCATGGCTCGAAAGTTGCGATGCAGCTTGCTCATGCCGGTCGCAAAGCTTCTGTGCATCGGGAATCAAGCGGTGTTGGTTCTGTCGCGATAAGCGAAGGTGGCTGGCAAAGCGTTTCATCAACAAGCGTTGCCTTTGGTGACTACGCAGCTCCTCGCGCGTTGAGCGTCGATGAGATTGCAAAACTCGTTGAGGCATTTGCAGCAGCTGCCAAACGATCCGTGGCTGCTGGTTTTGACGCGGTTGAGATTCACGGTGCTCATGGATATTTGATCCATCAGTTCCTTTCTCCTCTCGCAAATGATCGAAGCGATCAATACGGCGGGTCGCTTGAGAATAGAGCTCGCTTTCTGATGGAAACAATCAAGGCAGTGCGAAATGCAATTCCTGAATCAATGCCGCTGTTTTTGCGTCTGTCGGCTACCGACTATGCCGAGGGTGGTTGGGACCAAGATCAAACGGCCGAGGTTTCGAAGTGGGCAACTGAAGCAGGTGTTGACCTAATCGATATTTCAAGCGGAGGGATTATCACTGGAGTCACGATTCCTTCGGGACCGGGTTATCAAGTACCACTCGCAGAATATGTTGCCGAAAGAATCAAGCAGCCGGTTAGTGCTGTGGGTCAGATCACCGACGCCAAACAAGCCGAGCAAATTTTGCAGTCAGGTGAAGTGGATGTAATCCTGATTGGACGCGCAAGCCTTAGAGATCCCTACTGGCCGCTTCGAGCCGCCAGTGAATTGGGGGTTGAAGTCAATTGGCCCGAGCAGTATGAGCGTGGAAAGTGGCCCAAGTAAGTAGACACAGAGAATTGCCCCAGATACAGCTAGATACCAAGGCCCAGACTTCAATCGCCTGCAGAGCGTAAGATATAGGAGTCATTCAAGCCAACAAATAAGGGGTTTTTCCGTGTCCGGTGAAGGATTGCAAGACGACTACGGAGCCAACTCTTGGCTAGTAGAAGAGATGTACGAAAAGTACAAGCAAAACCCAGACTCCGTGGATAAGGCCTGGTGGCCAATCCTGGAAAACTACCAGTCCACACAAGGAGCAGTTGCACCAGCTCCAAGCGCTCCAGCCCCAGTTGTTTCAGATATGACTTCATCAATTCCGGTTGTTGCAAAGACCACTCGCGTTGAGGCAAAGCCGGCACCAATTCCAGCTCAGGCTCCGATTACTGAATCAATCGCGATTGTGCCGGAGTCATCTGACGAAGATGCTCAAGACCAGGTAACCGCCCTTAAGGGAATGGCTAAAACTCTGGCCACCAACATGGACCAATCGTTGCAGGTCCCAACCGCTACAAGTGTGCGTGCGCTTCCAGCAAAACTCATGATTGATAACCGTCTGGTTATCAACTCTCATCTGTCTCGCACTCGCGGTGGAAAAGTTTCTTTCACGCACCTGATTGGCTTTGCCGTTATTCAGGCGCTAAAGAAGTTCCCGAGCCAAAACGTTTACTACGACATTGTTGATGAGAAGCCAGTTGTAGTTCAGCCCGCCAACATCAACTTCGGTCTTGCAATCGATATTCCAAAACCCGATGGCTCTAGGGCGCTATTGGTTCCTAACATCAAACGGGCCCAGCGCCTGAACTTTGCGGAGTACTTAACCGCGTACGAAGAACTAGTTGCTAAGGCTCGTACCAACACTTTGACTGCCGCCGATTTCCAGGGAACAACCATTTCACTAACCAACCCGGGCGGAATTGGAACTGTTCATTCCGTCCCGCGCTTGACTAAAAACCAAGGTTGCATCGTTGGAGCTGGAGCGCTGGATTATCCAGCCGAGTTCCAGGGAATGAGCGATTCCCATCTTGCAAAACTTGGAATCAGCAAAGTAATCACCCTGACTTCTACCTATGACCACCGCGTGATTCAAGGTGCCGGTAGCGGAGAGTTTCTAAAGATTGTTCACGGACTGCTTCTTGGTGAAGATGGCTTCTACGACCAGATCTTCGCAGCGCTACGAATTCCGTACGAGCCGGTTCGCTGGGTTGCTGACTTCGACCGCGAAGGTGCGGATGACCGCGATAAGTCCACCCGAATTCAAGAGCTGATCAACGCCTACCGAGTCCGCGGACATCTGATGGCCGATACCGATCCGCTCGAATACCGCCAACGCACACACCACGATCTAGATGTGTTGAACCACGGGCTAAGCCTCTGGGATCTAGATAGAACCTTTAGAACAGCAGGTTTTGGCGGCAAGGCTAAGGCCCCGTTCCGCGACATTCTAAAAACGCTGCGCGACTCATACTGCCGCACAGTTGGTGTTGAGTACATGCACATCCAAGATCCAACTCAGCGCAAGTGGTTCCAGGACCGGTTAGAAAAGCCCTACGCCAAGCCAACTCGCGAAGAGCAGCTGCGCATTCTAAACAAACTTAATGAAGCAGAAGCTTTCGAGACTTTCCTACAAACCAAATTTGTTGGACAAAAGCGCTTCAGCCTTGAAGGTGGCGAGGGAGCAATCGCTGCGATGGATGAGCTGCTTCAGTCAGCTGCCAACTCAGGTATCGAGGAAGTTTGCATCGGAATGGCCCACCGCGGTCGCTTAAATGTTTTGACCAATATCGCTGGTAAGACATACGGTCAGGTGTTCAAAGAGTTCGAAGGCAACACCGACACCAAATCTGTTCAGGGTTCAGGTGATGTGAAATACCACCTCGGTACCGAAGGAATCTTCGAGAGCCTAGAAGGCAACAAAGTTAAGGTCTCTCTTGCTGCAAACCCATCTCACCTGGAGGCTGTTAACCCAGTTCTTGAAGGAATCGTTCGCGCCAAACTTGATCGTTTAAATGCTATCCCGCGCAATGAGTTCCCAGTTGTTCCAGTGCTAATCCATGGCGACGCAGCATTTGCAGGCCAGGGTGTAGTTCCTGAAACTTTGAACATGGCTTCGCTTCGCGGATACAAAACTGGTGGAACCATCCACCTGGTAATTAATAACCAGGTTGGTTTCACAACTCCCCCATCCGAGTCACGCTCGACTGTTTACTCAACCGATGTTGCCAAATCAATTCAAGCTCCAATCTTCCACGTGAACGGCGATGACCCAGAGGCCGTTGTTAGAGTGGCGCATCTAGCGTTTGCTTACCGTCAGGAATTTAAAAACGATGCAGTAATTGACTTGATCTGCTACCGCCGTCGCGGTCACAACGAAGGTGACGATCCTTCGATGACCCAGCCACTGATGTACAACCTGATTGAAGCAAAGCGCTCAGTTCGAACCCTTTACCTCGAGTCCCTGGTTGGAAGAGGAGACATTACTCAGGCTGAGTTCGAAGCTGCCAACTCGGATTTCCAGACCAAGCTCGAAAGTGCCTTCGTTGAGGTGCACGAAGCAATGGCCGCGCCGATTGAGCTGATTCCTCGCCGGGTAGGCATCGGAACCACTGCCAGCGATGAGCCTGAAATCTCCCGACCAACCGCTGTGGCAAAAGAGGTAATTGAGCTCATCGGTGACGCCCACGCCAACACCCCACCGGGATTCAGCGTTCACCCTAAGCTTCAGCAGCTTCTTGCCAAGCGACTAGAAATGAGCCGCGAGGGTGGCATCGACTGGGGCTTTGGCGAATTGCTATCTTTTGGATCGCTTCTGACAGAAGGTGTTCCGGTTCGTCTTGCAGGTCAAGACTCAAGGCGCGGAACTTTCGTTCAGCGCCACGCCGTCTTCCACGACCGAGTCAACGGCCAAGAGTGGATGCCGCTTAGAAACTTGAGTGAGAATCAGGCTAAGTTCTGGATTTACGACTCGCTATTGAGCGAGTATGCGGCAATGGGATTCGAGTACGGATACTCAATCGAGAACAAGGAAGCACTTGTTTTGTGGGAAGCGCAGTTTGGTGATTTTGTAAACGGCGCACAAACGATCGTCGATGAGTTCATCACTTCGGCTGAGCAGAAATGGAACCAGCACTCAAGCTTGGTTCTTCTCCTGCCTCACGGCTACGAAGGTCAAGGACCGGACCACTCATCGGCGCGAATCGAAAGATTCCTGCAGCTTTGCGCTGAGAACAATATGACTGTTGCTCAGCCAAGCACGCCAGCTTCACATTTCCACCTGCTGCGCAAACAAGCATTCACTAGACCAAGAAGACCGCTTGTGGTTTTCACACCTAAGTCGATGCTCAGGTTGAAGTCGGCTTCTTCGTCGGTTGCTGATTTCACTTCCGGGTCATTCCAGCCGGTTATTGACGACGCGCAAGGTCTGGACAAAGCAAGCGTTAAGCGCGTCATACTTTGCTCAGGAAAGATCTACTGGGATCTGATGGCTGAACTTGAAAAGCGCAGTGAGAAAAACATTGCAGTGGTTCGTATCGAGCAGCTTTATCCAACTCCGGTAGATGAGATCAAGCAAACTTACGCTTCGTATCCAAACGCCGAGCTCTACTGGGTTCAGGATGAACCAGCTAACCAGGGACCTTGGACCTACATCGGTCTGTTCTTGCCAAAGTACATGAATGGGCAAGTTCCAACCCTGGTTTCAAGACCAGCAAGTGCTTCGCCTGCAACCGGTTCTGCCAAGCGCCACGCCGTAGAACAAGCCGACGTCATTACAAGAGCGCTGGCGCTGTAGCTAAATGGAGCAATCCGAGAAAGCGGAAACTCGAATCGTCATTCTTGGCGACGAGACAACTACCGCTATCGGTGATGTAAAGGCCCTTGGTTGGGTCGGAAGAGTTATCGCCAGAACCCCAGTCGAGGATCCAATTATCGACATTTATAACGTTCCCTCTCCAGGTGAGACTAGTGCCGGCCTGCTAGAGCGCTGGGGGGCAGAGGTTCAGAGAAGGTTTCGGCCTGAAACAGATAACCGATTAGTGCTGGCCCTTGGAAATTCTGATGCGCGTGAAGGTGTTTCAGTTTCTCGATCAAGACTGAATATTGCGACCATCATCGATGAGGCCCGTCGCAATGATATTTCCGTTTTTGTGGTTGGACCACCACCGAGTTTCGATAAAGCTCTCAACTACGAAATTGAGCACTTAGCAACCGGGTACGAGGATGTCTGCCGAAGAAGAAGTGTTCCGTTTGTGGATTTCTATCACACATTGGTTGACCACGAGGGCTTCAACGCTGAACTTGAAGTATCAGCTAGGAACATGCCGGCACAAACTGGCTATGGCTTAATGGCTTGGTTGGTTCTCAACCGCGGTTGGTATCCATGGCTGGGCTTGGAAGAAACCCAAAGTTAGTGTGACTGGGACTTTCTTATAAAGTCCAACACTTTTTGAGCCAATTGTTTTGGTGGCTCCTCATCGCATGATCTAGTGATTGCCTTGTTCAGATAAACCTCAAGATCGTATTCTTCTTCGCACGAGTCACATAGCGCCAGATGAGTTGTAATGTCCTTCTGGTCCTCTGGACGCAATTCGTTGTGAAGGTACTCGTGAACCAATGACTTGGTTTCTTCGCAGTCAAACTCTGCCATTAGCTTTTCTCCGTTTTTGTTTCCGAGGATAAATATCCTTGTTCTCTGGCATATTCCGCAAGTAGCACTCGAAGTAATTTCTTGCCTCGGTGAAGACGACTCATCACAGTTCCAACCGGGGTTCCCATAACCTCAGCGATTTCCGCATAAGGCAAGCCATCTACTACCGCGTAGTAAACCACCATTCGAAACTCCTCAGGAATGTCGAGAAGGGACTTACGGATTACCTCGGATGGAAGATTATCCAAAGCCTCAAGCTCAGCAGATCGAGAAGTGGTTGCAGTCAGTGATTTTGCATCCCCAAGTTGCCAGTCCTCGAGGTCATCAAGTCCACCTTTGGAAGGGTCCTTGGCTTTTTTGTTATAGCTGTTGATGTGGGTGTTGGTCATGATTCGGTAAAGCCAAGCCTTCAGGTTTGTCCCCTGCTGGTACTGAGCCCAGGCAACAAATGCCTTAGCCATTGCCTCTTGAACTAGATCTTCGGCATCTGAAGGGTTTCTGGTCCAGCGAAGCGCAGCTCCGTAAAGCTGGGGCATAAGAGGAATCGCCTGCTGTTCAAAGTCCCGAATCTTGTCTTCGGAGGCCTTGTTGGGCTGGATTGTCATAGGTTCAGAGTCTAACAACCGGCCTGCT
>JBILXL010000042.1:0-9053 GCA_044378505.1 Rhodoluna sp.
GGAGTTCCCTCAAACCCAAAGCTCTCGCGAAGGCGTCTAACAATGAACCTGCGGTACTGGGGATCCAAAAAGCCCGTGGTAAAAAGAATGAACTTCGGCGGTCTAGTCGAAGCCTGGGTTGCGAACAATATTCTTGGCTGTTTGCCACCTCGCACCGGGTGAGGAAACTCCATTGCGAGCTCCTGTATAAAGGTGTTGAGCTTTCCGGTTGGAATTCGAAGGTCCCAGCTGTGCAGGGCAACTTCCAAAGACGGCACCAGCTTTTCCAAGTGCCTGCCGGTAAGAGCTGAGATATTTACCCTTGGCGCCCATGACACGTGAGCTAGATCCTGCTCAATTTCTCGCTCGAGATAGCGTCTTCGCTCCTCATCGAGCTGATCCCACTTATTGAATGCCAAGACCAGCGCGCGGCCTGATTCGAGAGCCAGGTCAACAATTCGAATATCGCCTTCGCTGATTGGTTCAGTGACATCGAACAAGATAACTGCAACTTCGGTTCGCTCAAGCGCTGCGGCTGTTCTCAAAGACGCGTAAAAGTCCGCTCCTTGAGCGAGCTTGATTCGCCTTCTGATACCTGCGGTATCAACAAAGCGCCAGATCTTGCCACCGAGCTCAATTTGCTCATCCACCGGGTCACGGGTGGTTCCAGCGATTTCACTAACAACAGCTCGGATGCTCCCGGCAGCCTTATTCAAAAGTGAGGATTTGCCAACGTTAGGTCGGCCAATTAGGGCAACTCTTCTGGGTCCCCCGAACTCCTGCTGGGCAACAGTGGAAACACTCGGAAGCTTCGATAGTGCGACATCCAGCATGTCTGCTACTCCCCGACCGTGAACGGCGGAAACAGGAAGTGGCTCACCAAGACCTAGAGACCAAAGTGCAGCAGCTTCTGGCTCTTGCCTGGCATCGTCAATCTTGTTGGCAACTAGAACAACTGGCTTTCCTGATGCTCGAAGCATCTTTACCACTCGCTCATCGCTTGCGGTTGGGCCAACCATCGCATCGACGACAAATAAGACTGCATCCGATAGCTCAACGGCTACCTCGGCTTGGGCGGCAACAGCTGCGTCAATACCCTTGGGGTTCGGCTCCCAACCACCGGTATCAACCAGTGTGAACTTGCGGCCGTTCCATTCGGCTTTGTATGAAACGCGGTCCCTTGTGACACCAGGAACATCTTCAACTACCGCTTCGCGACGGCCAAGAATTCTGTTTACCAAGGCTGATTTGCCAACGTTTGGGCGACCAACAATTGCCAGCACCGGTAAGGCCGGCAGGTAGCCCGGAACAGCAGAATCATCAAGTTCTATATCGAGAAGCGCTAAGTCTTCTTCGTCTAGTTCGTATTCGCTAAGGGAGCCGCGCAGCACGTCAGCGCGCGCTTGCTCGTCGAAGTTCTCTTCGTGCTCCATAGTTCCCTAGCTTTATTTAGTGGTTGATTAGATCAACCAGGGCAGCCACGGAACCTTCAAGTGAAAGATCTGTGGTGTCTAGCAGTGTTACCCCGGGCGCAGGATTTAGAAAATCCACCACTTTGGAGTCTTTCTTGTCCCGATCGCTTACCTGAGCCGAAATTGAACCATCGGCCTGCAGATCAACTGCTCTTCTTCCAAGTCTAACTTCTTCACTGGCAGTTAGCAGCACCCGAGTTTGGGCGTCAGGCAGGACAACTGTGGTGATATCGCGTCCCTCAACGATGATTCCAGGCATTTCGCAGGTAGCCGCAATCGATCTGGTGATCTCGCGCATAAATGCTCGCACCTTTGGCTGAGCTGCTACCTTGCTGACGTTCAGCTCTACTTCTTTAGACCGAATACCTTCTGTAAGGTCATCACTGCCAACTTTGACCCAATAGTTCGATGGATCGGTCGAAATTGAGTAAGGGAAGATTTTCCCTAGATCCAGCTCCCCGACAGTTTCGAGATCAAGCTCATTTTTTAGCGCTGTCAGGGTAAGGGCTCGGTAGCCAGCTCCAGTATCGAGATAGCCAAAGCCGAGCTCCTGTGCAGCCTTTTTGGAAACACTCGATTTACCTGATCCTGCTGGTCCATCGACTGCTACAACTACCTGACTCATCCGACTATCTTCCAGCCGCGGTTAGTTAGCTCAGATACCAACTGCTTTTCAACAGAAGGAAGAACGTATAGCTCAGGTAACCCAACCGCTGCTCCAGTTGCGTGCTCAAGGGTTAGATCCTCAAGGTTAATTCCAACCTCGCCGACCTCCGTAAGCAATCTTGCAAGCTCACCCGGCTTATCGTCAATCATGACAATCACCTTGGCGTACTGGGTTGCCGATTGACCGTGCTTTCCAGGAATTCGAGCAACCCCTAGATTTCCTGCTTCCAAAAGCTTGCCCAAAGAAGCTAGCGAGCCAGGCTTGCCAACTTGCTGCAATGCTTCAAGAACTTGATCGAGATCTACTTTTAGTGCCTGAATTACCTTTGCAATTTCTTGACTGTTAGCGGCAAGAATCTGAATCCAGAGCTTTGGATCAGAGGCTGCGATACGGGTGGTGTCTCTAAGACCCTGGCCAGCCAGAGAAACATCTTTTGATTCCGAGGCGAAGAGCCTAGCGGCAAGCAGTGATGCTACTAGCTGTGGCGCATGAGAAACTAGGGCAACCGCACGGTCGTGATCTTTTGGATTCAAGTGAACCAGCGTTGCACCAAGATCTAAAGCCAATGCTTCCACCAAGTCAACAGATTTCTTGGCAGATTGCTTGCTGGGGCTAATCACCCAGGGTCTTCCAATAAAGATGTCGCTTCTTCCAGCAAGCGCTCCGGCCTGCTCGCGTCCAGCCATCGGGTGCGATCCGACGTATCTGGAAAGATCGGCTGTTGTTGCCTCTAGCTTCTCGAGAATTGTTGCCTTCACGCTTGCAACATCGGTGACGGTGGCCGTGGGGTGAAGCTCGAGTTGCTGCGCAATAACTGAAGCCGTGACATCTGGTGGAACGCAAATAATCACAAGAGCTGGGTTCTGCCCATCCTTGAACACCTCGCCAGCCCCGAAGTCAACTGCGAGATCCTGAACAGCTGGTGAGCTATCGGAGATAAGGACTTCAACCCCGGCTTGGGTGAGAGCAAGGCCAATGGAGGTTCCAATTAGGCCGGAGCCTACGATTTTTACTGGTCCGGCTACGCGCGCTGTGCTCACTGCGCTAAATCCAAGCGGAGGGCTGTAGCGCCCCGCAGGTAGATGTGCTGTATTTCGCTTCTGGGAATATCCAGATCTGCGTTGATCAAAACTCGAATAACTCTTGGCATTGCCCCAGCAACGTCCATCTCAACAAAGCACATCAGCGGAACATCGCCAAGTCCTAGCTCTCTGGCGGCAAGGGCTGGGAATTCAGAAGTGACATCGGGGGTAGCGGTGAAGAGAATTGAAATCAACTTAGAAGAATCAACGTTGTTGGCGTGAAGCGCTTTCGACAAAAGCTCAGCGGTTGATTTGAGCAGGTGCTCGCGCTCATCGCTATCTAGCTGGATCGCTCCCCTGATTGCTCGCATTGCCATCTCATTGCCTCTTCTTGTCTGCCGCTTTCAAAAGCACACCGACCTCTATTTTACTGAGCTGACGGATATGTCCTAGGTTCAAGTGGCCCAAATGTAGCGGGCCAAACTGTCTTCTAACCAGCGCTACAACGGGAAATCCAACAGATTCGAACATTCGACGAACGATTCTGTTCTTTCCGCTGTGTAGCTCAATCTCAACCAGGCTGTGGTTTCCCGACGCCGAGAGCAGTCTTGCCTTATCGGCTCTAGCCGGGCCATCTTCGAGCTCTACCCCTGCAATCAACTTGTTTAAGATTGGCTGAGTAATTTGTCCGTGAACTTTAGCTTGGTAGGTCTTGGTCACTTCAAAAGATGGGTGCAAAAGCTTATGAGCCAGATCTCCATCGTTGGTCAAAAGCAGCAGTCCAGTAGTTTCTGCATCTAGCCTTCCGACATTGAAGACTCGATCGTAATCAAGCGCATACTGACTCAAATCCGGTCGGCCGTGTTCGTCCTGCATGCTGCTTACAACGCCGTAAGGCTTGTTGAGCATTAGGTAAACCTTTGTCACATCCAGCTGGATTGGTGTTCCATTGACCACTACCTTGTCGCGCTCTGGATCAATCCTGGTTCCAAGCTCGGTGACGACCTTGCCATTTACCTTTACAGAGCCGGCAACAATCATCTCCTCGCAAACGCGCCTGGAGGCAACCCCTGCAGCAGCTAAGACTTTTTGAAGTCTTATCCCTTCGGGTTTATCGCTCATTAAAGTCACTGTTTATATCAGGTAGGTAAGGGCTAATCGGTGGAAGCTGGTCCAGCGAATTGATCCCCAGCTGCTCAAGAAGCAGCGAAGTAGTTCCGTAGTGAATCGCTCCGGTTTCAGAGTCGGTGTAAAGTTCGGTGACTAATCCTCTTGAAGTTAAGGTGCGAACAACGGAGTCGACGTTTACGCCGCGGATTGAAGCAATCTGACCACGTGCAATTGGCTGCTTGTAAGCAATTACCGACAGAGTCTCGAGAGCAGCTTGGGAAAGCTTAGTTGGGTTCTCGTTAGCAATAAACATTTTTACTGCCCAGTCGTAGTTTTCGCGAACGTAGATTCTCCAGCCACCGGCTACTTCTCGAAGCTCAAATCCTCTGGCGCCGATTCCATCCTTGCCTTCATAATCTTCGCGAAGCTTGTGAACTGCGTCACGAACCTGGTTCACTGGAATCTCAAGAGCAGTTGCAAGGGCAACTAATGAAATAGGTGCATCGGTGACCATCAGGATCGCTTCGATAGCTCCTTCGATGCTCTCTTCCTGCAGTGTGTTTTCAAATTCCTGATTCTCATCAAGAGTCATAGTCAGCTCCCAGACTTGCTAGTTGTTCATCATCAAAGTGGTCAGCCTGCCAACTGATCTGAAGATCAGCCAGCGGGCTATCCTGGTGCATCGCAATCGCCGAAAGGCGATACAGCTCCAACACGGCAAGGAACCTTGCCACCACAACTGCTCGATCCGATACGTCGCGAATCAGATCAAAAAATGTAAGGCTGCCGGCCCTTCGAAGTCTCAGAATAACTTCGGTAGCCTGCTCACGAATGCTAACCGCAGGAGCGTGAAGGTGAGTTAGTCCAATTCCAGGAATCTCCCGAGGTGTGAAAACATCGAGGGAAAGCGCATGGAATTCCTCCAAAGTCATTGTCCAAACCAGCTCCGGGGTGCTTTCCCGGAAACGATTTTCGATTGGAACATCGCGGGCTAGACGCTTGGCTTCAACTTCAAACCTGGATTGGAACCAACCAGATACTTCCTTGAACGCCTTGTACTGCAGAAGTCTTGCAAACAAAAGATCTCTAGCTTCGAGCAGGGCCACATCTTCCGCGTCAACCAGTTCACCCTTAGGCAGCAAGCTAACAATTTTTAGATCAAGGAGCGTTGCCGCAATAACCAGAAACTCGCTGGCCTGTTCCATTTCTTCGTGCTCATCTAGTTGTTTCACGTATTGAATGAACTCATCGGTCACTCGGGAAAGTGATACCTCGGTGATGTCCATCTCATGTTTGGAAATCAAAGACAGCAAAAGATCAAATGGACCTTCGAAGTTACTTAATGTCAGCGCAAAGCCGGTGTCCTTAGGAGGCTCCAGCACATCTGGGCTATGGGGCGCTGCCACGGGCTACTAACTCTCTCGCGACGGTCCGGTAGTACTCGGCCGCATCTGATGTTGGGGCAAACTCTGAAATGGGCAAAGCCGCTATTGTGGCATCCGGGAATTTCACCGTTCTGTTTACGATCGTGTCGAAGACCTGGTCGCCAAATGCTTCGTAGAGTCTTTCAACTACCTCACGGGCGTGTAGGGTTCTCGGGTCATACATGGTTGCCAAGATGCCATCGAGCTTAATTGCCGGATTTAGGCGATCACGAACCTTTTCAATAGTCTCGATAAGCAAAGCAACACCGCGAAGAGCAAAGAACTCGCAGTTCAATGGAATTAGCACTCCGTGCGCGGCCGTCAAAGCGTTGACGGTAAGAAGGCCAAGAGATGGCTGACAGTCGATGATAATGACGTCGTAGTTTCCGAGAATCGGTCTAAGAATACGAGCGAGAATCTGTTCTCTGGCAACCTCGTTGACCAGCTGAACTTCAGCTGCCGAAAGATCAATGTTGGCTGGAATAACGTCGAGATTCTTCACGCTAGTTTTGACAATTACTTCTTCGACGTTCAGGTCTTTTTCAACCATCAGATCGTAAATGGTCTTGATATCGTGAGCCACGACACCAAGTCCGGCTGACAAGGCACCCTGTGGGTCAAAATCTACGACTAAAACTTTGCGTCCATAGCCAGCAAGAGCTGAAGCTAGGTTGATGGCTGTGGTGGTTTTACCCACCCCGCCTTTTTGATTACACATCGCAATAATTCGCGCTGGACCGTGAGAAGAAAGAGGGGCGGGGATTTCAAACTTTGGCCGTTTTACTGGTCGCTGTGCCATGAATCCTCCCGAGCTAATAGCCTACCCGCCCTGAGATTACCCCTATTTCCTGGCTCTCGGGTGGCTAGTTGCATAGACCTCTCGCAACGCATCAACCGTCACCAGTGTATAAATCTGGGTGGTGGCAACCGAGGAGTGACCAAGTAGTTCTTGGACAACTCGAACATCGGCCCCGCCTTCCAAAAGATGGGTAGCAAAAGAGTGCCTCAGTGTGTGGGGTGAAATCTCTCCCGAAATCTTGGCCTGATTGGCAGCGTCACTAATTATCTGCCAAGCCGATTGTCTGGAGAGCCTGGTTCCGCGCTGGTTCAAAAATAGTGCCGGTGTTCCTCTACCTTTTCCTATAAGTGCTGGTCGCGAACGAACTAAATAGGTGCTGATGGCACGTTGGGCAAAACTTCCCACCGGCACAACTCTTTCCTTAGAGCCTTTTCCAAAAAGTCGAATCATTGTTGGATCTAGTAGGTCATCAAGATTTAGAGCCGTGAGCTCGCTGATTCGTGCTCCTGTCGCGTAAAGCAGCTCAAGGATGGCGCGGTTTCGAACCCTGGCCATATCCAGAGCGGTGGCATCTTCGGCTTCTGGATCTGGGCCAGAGGCATCGATTAGCTTCTCAACATCAAACACGCTGATGGCTTTAGGAAGGCGTTTTGGTAGCTTTGGCGGCTTTACCCGCGCACTTGGATCGCCGGAAGTAATGGATTCAAATAGCCAAAACTTATGCAAACCGCGAACACCGGCAAGCATTCGAGCTACCGAATTTGATGCCAAGGCACCGGGTTCTGCAATTGACTTTAGGTAGCTTGTGACTGTTTCTTCAGTTATCTCGACCGGACTTGAAATTCTGTTCTTTTCTAAAAAATGCAAATAGCCTTCAAGATCTCGTCGATAAGCGGCAACGGTGTTTTTGGCAAGACCGCGTTCGATACTCAGGTGACGAAGATACTCATCAACTAGTTGAGCAAGCGGTTTCATTTTGCCAAGATACCTGTTTTTAGGGCATAGGCCATGATGCCAACTACGGCTGTTGGACTCTTTATCTCCGAATTCAGAACGCTGGCTAGTGCCTCACGGATTGGCACCCAGCTCTGAGGCATATCTTTTTCTTCTCCCGAAGTGACGTAGTCGGAATCTGCAGAACTTAAGCCCTTGGCAACAAACACGGTGATGGTTTCGCTATTGCCGCCAGGGGTTGCGTGAAAGCTGATTAGCTCTTCCCAGTTGCTGGCCGCAAGATTTGCCTCTTCAGCTAGCTCGCGCTTTGCGCAATCAAGCCTCGCCTCCCCTGGAACATCCAACAACCCGGCTGGAAATTCCATCAAGAAACTACCCACTGGGCGACGATACTGCTTCATAAGTAGCAGCTCGTCTTTATCGTTTATGGTCAAAACAGCAACTGCTCCAGTGTGCTTTACGTATTCGCGAGTTAGCGCTTCGCCGTTGAAATCAAATGTGTCAGAAACTAAATCCCAAACCATGCCTTTGTGTATCAACCGGCTACTTATTGCCGGAATCTCGACCGGTTGGTCGTTAGGCATCCTTGACCTCGAAGAGCCTGCTGGCTTCTTGGCGCTTTAGGCTTGCTTCCACCAATCCAACGAATAGTGGATGACCCTTGGTTGGTCGAGACTTGAATTCAGGGTGGGCCTGAGTGGAAACGTAATAAGGGTGAACTTCTCTTGGAAGCTCCAAGAACTCAACTAAGGAACCATCTGGTGATGTTCCAGAAAACACCATCCCGGCTTTTTCAAGCTGACCGCGATAGCTGTTGTTTACCTCGTAGCGATGACGGTGTCTTTCAGTAACTGTTTCAGTTCCATAAACCTCAGCAACTATCGATCCCTTAGAAAGTTTTGCTTCAAAAGAACCAAGACGCATAGTGCCGCCCATTTCACCGGCTGCAAGTATGTCAATTTGCTCAGCCATGGTTGCAATAACTGGGTGCTTCGCCTTCTCGTCAAATTCAGTTGAGGAAGCTCCATCAAGACCCGCAACGTTTCTGGAGTATTCAATGACCATGCACTGAAGTCCAAGACACAGACCAAGAGTTGGAATCTTCTGCTCTCTTGCAAATCTCAAAGCACCGAGTTTTCCTTCGATCCCTCGAACTCCAAATCCACCAGGGATACATATTCCATCAACATCGGATAGAAGTGCTGCTGCACCTTCGGCTGATTCACAAGCATCTGACTGAACCCAACGAATGTTGACTTTAGTCTGATGAGCAAACCCTCCGGCTCTAAGAGCTTCAGTCACTGAAAGATACGCATCTGGAAGATCTATGTATTTTCCAACTAGAGCAATTGTCACTTCATGTTTTGGCTCGTTAACTGCCGTTAGAACGGATGACCATCTGCTCCAGTCAATCTCGCCGGCCTTTAGATCTAGGGCCTTGATGATATAGGCATCGAGACCCTCGTTGTCCAAAACTGTTGGAATAGCGTAAATACTGGAGGCATCAGCCGCATTCACAACTGCCTTGATGTCCACGTCACACATCAGTGCGATTTTCTTCTTGATTGATTCTGGAAGCTCACGGTCTGAGCGGCAAACAATCGCATCCGGCTGAATACCAATTGA
>JBILXL010000044.1:0-8953 GCA_044378505.1 Rhodoluna sp.
GCTGTTCCTAGAGCGGAGTCACCCTCAACGATGAATAACTCTGAAACTTCAGTTTCTGATGTTCTGCAGTCAACTAGCTTGCTTGGCAAAGAAGAACTCTCGAGAGCGTTTTTGCGGCGCTGTGTTTCTTTGTGGGTTCGGGCCGATACTCGAGCCTTTGTCTCGGCCACGATCTTTTCGAGAACTAGAGCAGATTGAGTCTTGTCATCGCGTTTGGTGGATTTCAATCGTTCGTTCAAGCGTTTTGCAACAATTGCAGAAACTATGTTCTTGACCGCTGGCGTTCCAAGAATCTCCTTAGTCTGACCTTCAAACTGCGGCTCGGCTAACCGGACAGCAACTACTGCAGTAAGGCCTGCAAGAATGTCCTCTTTTTCGACCTTGTCGCTTCCAAGTTTGAGCTTTCTCGAATTTGCATCAATCTCGGCACGAATTGCCTTTACTGCACCCTGTTCAAATCCAGCAACATGAGTTCCGCCCTTGGGGGTTGCAATCACATTCACAAAGGAACGGAAGTTTGTCTCGTATCCAGTTCCCCACCGCAAGGCGATGTCCACTTCACAGTTTCGTGTGACCTCGGTTGAGACCATGTTGCCCTTTTTATCTAGGACTGGAACCGTCTCAGTGAATTCCGCGTCTCCGCGCAGACGCCACACCGAGGTTAGTGCTGTATCCGGGGCGAGGAAGTTCACGAACTCTGAGATACCACCCTCGAATTTAAACTCTTGTTTGATTCCCTTAGCTGTGCGCTTATCGCTCAAACTGATTACCAGTCCCGGTACTAGAAAGGCGGTTTGACGTGCCCTATCTTCAACTTCCTTTAAATCAAAGGCGGTCTCCTTTACGAAGATTTGCGGATCTGGCCAGTAGCGAACCCGAGTTCCGGTTTTTGTCTTTGCGACCTTGCCAGAAATCTGAAGTTCGCTTTTCTTGACGAATGGCTTGAAGGGGTTGGTTGGAGAAATGCCCTTCTTGTCATCAAAGACCCCAGGCTCACCGCGCCTGAAAGACATCGAATAGGTTTGTCCGTTTCTATCTACTTCAACATCTAGACGCTCGGAAAGAGCATTCACTACCGATGCGCCTACTCCGTGGAGTCCACCGGATGCCGCGTAGGAACCCGATCCGAATTTTCCACCCGCATGAAGTTTGGTGAAGACAACCTCAACACCAGAAAGTCCAGTTTTGGGCTCGATGTCCACCGGGACTCCTCGGCCGTTATCTTCAACAGTTACGCTGCCGTCTTTTTGAAGCTCAATAAGTACTTTCTTGCCGTGTCCAGCCAGGGCCTCGTCGACGCTGTTGTCGATGATCTCCCATAGACAATGCATCAGACCGCGCCCATCGGTGGAGCCGATGTACATTCCTGGGCGTTTGCGAACCGCCTCTAGGCCTTCTAGGACCGAGAGGTGCCTTGCTGAGTAGTCTTCGCTTGCCACTTGAGAATCTTAAGCTTGTGGGCGGTTGGGCCTTGAAACCAACACCCATGAGAAGGAAAATACTTCGCTTTTAGCGAAAAGAGGCTCTAAATGGACTAAAAAGTCCGATGTGTGTGTTGAGATTAGCTCAGAAGGGATACACACATGCAACCAGTTGAAGCAACAGCAACGAACCTAGGCTCCACCCTTAACGCGGCGGATCGCTGCGACGTTTGCGGTGCTCAGGCCTACATAAGGGTCTCTCTTGCAACTGGAGAACTGTTGTTTTGCGCCCACCACGGCAAGGCCAACAAGGAAAAACTTGAGCCAATCGCAAAAGGTTGGCTTGACGAAACCGACAAACTTCTAGCGCGTTAGTCGCTGCTTTAGTTCAGCTCTGGCCATACCGGCGTAGTCATCGGCAATTTTTGCCTCTGCACTCAACTGTTCATAACTGAAGCCAGATTTTTTCGCCACAATCGCTAAAAACTGATCCGCAAGGTTTGGGTTCATTGGTAGCAGCGGGCCATTCAATCTGGCAGCCATCAAATTGCCATCAAAGAGGCCCTCGCGCGGTTCTTCTTTAGCAGACTTATTCGAGCTGTTTCCAAACCCTGCCTTCAGTAAGACAAGCGGCTGAGCTGTGCCCAACAGTTCGATTTCTGATGAATGGTTAGAGTACCCGGTTGTTAGATTTCCAGCCTGGTCAAAACCGTAGCTTTCACTAGAAGCGCGATTAGCCACTCGCTGGCTTCGGGAAGGAAATATCCCAGCTCCTGCAACAGTTCTGCCATCTAAAAGCTCGATACTCTCGCCCAATATTTCCCAGCCCAAGCCAAGAGCCAAAAAGGCAACTCCATCAGCGGCAAGCTCCCTTAGCTTCGAGGCTTGCCCCTGAACTAATTCGAGTGCTTCAAGTGCTCCGGCGAGTGTTCCAGAACCGATGAACACTGCGTCGATGTTTGATGCAATTGATCCCGAACCGTCAAATTCTTGAACTGTCGATTCAATACCCGACCATTTGAGCCTTGCAACCAAAGCGTCGAGATTTCCTCTTTCGCCGTTTAGGCCAAGCTGGGAAGGAAATAGGTGCAGGAATCTGACCATCATTTTCCACTCTCCAGATCCAAAAAGCCCATTAGCTTGCGGATAGCCATCATTTGCTCGTAGTTAGTCAATAGGGTCCCGCGTTTGCCACTGGTTTTCAGAAATGACACGTACTCGGCAAGCGCTTGCTTGCTATCGGGCTGAACTTTCTCAATGGATTTGCCTTGGTAGCTAAGGCGAGTTGCCCAATGCCAAGCTCGAGAGCCAGAAATCATTCTGACCTCACTAATTCGAGCCAGGTCAATATCGAAAATCCACGATGGGTCAGGAGTTCCCTCGTCCATCGCAATCCAAATCGCTGTTTCTGGATCCTCCATCGCAACCAATGTGGCTCGCATGCTTGAGGGGTTTTTCATCATCAGAATCTGAATCTCAACACCCTGATAGCTGGCTATTTCGCCACGGCCGTAAACAGTCTGTTGACTCGAAATAGCTGCTGAAGCAGCCTGCATGTCAAAGGAAGTGCCAAGAATTCGCTCTGCGACAGAAAACGCCAAAGCCGTATCGATGGCAAAGTGCAACCCCTTGCCTGGAAGCTGCACGGATGTATTTACTCCCCCAAGCGAAAGCGTTGCAACACCATCTATTTCGTCAACAACTGAAACTGAAACTGGGATGTCATTTACAACCTGCCCCTTACCAAACCTTGGAGCGGCTAACGCTCCAGCGGGCCATTTCGAAAGGGCCTTTTCTGACACCTGAACCTGGGCTACCGATACATCGGCAAGCATTACTCCGATGTCAACAAGATTGGCATCTGAGCCGTTGATCACAACACCTTTTGTTGCACTGCTTGCTGCAGCCAACAGCATTCCAACCACGCGATCTGGTTCAAAAAATCTGTTGAGCTGGTCAATTTGAACGTTGGTGAGCACAACCCAGCTGGGTGCAATAAATGGAGCCAAAACTTCACCGTAAGCTTCATCAACTTCAAGTACAGCTACGTCTGCATCGAGTGAGCCAGAAAGGGATGCTTGGCCGATCACGGCTGAGCCGATGCCCTGTGGCATGTTTCCACCGGAAGGATTGCTAAAAACCTTGAGTCCTTGAGAGGCGAGGGTTCCGGCGACCAAAGAGGTGGTGGTGCTCTTACCGTTTGAGCCAGAGACGAAGATGACTCCATACTTAAGAGCACCGAGGGTTTTGCTGAGAAGTTTTGGTTCGATCAGCATTGCGATGCGACCGGGAATTGCCGATCCCCCGCCTCGCAGTTTGGCGACAATACGAATTAGTTTGCCGACTAAAACTGCAAGAGAGAGCCTCAAGGTTATCTAGTTGTCTAAGTAGTCACGCAGCATTTGGGAGCGTGAGGGGTGCCTTAGCTTCGACATGGTCTTGGACTCTATCTGTCGAATTCGCTCTCGTGTGACACCGAATTCTTCGCCGATCTGGTCAAGAGTTTTCTGAACTCCATCTCCAAGTCCGAAGCGTGATTTGATTACTCCGGCTTCTCTCGGGTGAAGTGACTGAAGGATTCTTTCTAGCTCACGCTGCAACATTGTGAAACCAACTGCATCGGCTGGGACAACAGCCTCGGTGTCTTCAATTAGGTCACCGAATTCGCTGTCACCGTCTTCTCCAAGTGGAGTAGAAAGTGAAATTGGCTCGCGTCCATACTTCTGGACCTCCACGACTTTTTCAGGAGTCATGTCGAGCTCTCGTGCTAGCTCTTCAGGAGTTGGCTCACGGCCGAGATCCTGAAGTAGCTGGCGCTGCACGCGAGCTAGTTTGTTGATCACTTCCACCATGTGAACCGGAATACGAATGGTTCGAGCCTGGTCCGCCATTGCACGTGTGATGGCCTGTCTAATCCACCAGGTTGCGTAAGTCGAGAACTTGTAACCCTTGGTGTAGTCAAACTTCTCTACTGCACGAATAAGGCCTAGGTTTCCTTCTTGGATTAGGTCAAGAAACTGCATACCTCTTCCGGTGTATCGCTTTGCCAGCGAAACAACCAAACGAAGGTTTGCCTCTAGTAGGTGAGATTTTGCCTTCTGGCCATCTTTGACAACCCACTTCAAATCGCGTTCCATGTCCCTAGCAAGTTTGCGCTTACCCGCGAGTTTTTCTTCGGCAAACAAACCAGCTTCGATTCTCTTTGCAAGCTCTACTTCGAGCTCTGCATTAAGAAGGGCAACTTTACCAATCTGCTTTAGGTAATCCTTAACTGGGTCAGCAGTTGCACCAGTGATTGTGGTGCTCTGAGTTGGGATGTCATCTTCTTCGGTATGTGAAAGAACAAATCCACCGCCGGGGACAACAACCTCTTCTATTTCATCGGCTGCAGGAAGTTCTGGCTCGACAGCGGTGATATCTACCGCTTCGGCGACGTCCGCGACGATGTCTTCGACGGATTCAAGCTCAATGTCTTCGTCGTCCTCAAGATCGTCATCGAGAAGAGCTTTGCCCTTAGAGCTAAGTTTTCCTGCCTTGCCCTTCAATTCCTTTTTGGAAATCTTGGATGCTGGACCAGTAGATCCCTTAACTGCCTTGGTGTTTTTCGAAACAGCGCTGCCTTTAGCGGACTTTGATGCAGGAGTAGCTTTAGAAGTTTTTGCAGTCGTCTTAGCTGCCGGCTTTATTGATTTAGCAGTTGACTTTGCCTTGACTGAAGGCTTGGCGGCAGCTTTTGCTGGTTTGGAAGTTTTTGAAACTGGCTTAGAAGTTTTTGAGGTGGTGGTTGCCTTTTTGGTCTTGAGCGCGCTCTTAGAACCCGCTGTGCGGGCTACTTTTTTTGGAGCTGCAGGAGCTTTTGCCAATTGGTCCTCTCACCGGAAGGCTTTTCCAGGCATTACTAAGACCCATGTCAAGTCGGATAAATCCGTCTGACTGGGTCTTTTCTTATTATGCCACGGTATCTCGAGCTCTTTTGACCCCAAACACCGTGCCTCTAGGTAAACAATGATTCGGCTTTTGCTATTCCTGACCTAGCCTTGAGCCATGCCGCTAGCGATTATCACGGGAGCCAACACTGGCCTGGGCTTCGAAACGGCCCGCGGATTGCTTCAAGTTGGCTTTGAGGTTGTGATCACCAGCCGGAATCTTGAGCGGGGTGAAAAGGCAGTGGCTCGATTAAAGTCCGAGTATCCAAAAGGTCAGATCTCGGCTCTGGCCTTGGACCTATCTAATCAATCGAGTGTAAGAGACTTCGCGCCAAGGTTTACCCAGGCACAGAAGAAGTGGGACGTGCTGGTTCTAAATGCGGGAGCCAAAGTCCTATCCAGCTACCAGGAAACAGATTCTGGAATCGAGTATCACTTCGGGGTAAACGCGGTTGGACACTTTGCACTAGTTGCTGACTTGCTCGCGCTTCGTGCTGAAGTTGCACGAGTGGTTTCCGTCTCGTCAATAGTTGCAAGGTTCGCACCAAGTGCGCTTGGTCCTGCAGGATCTCCCAAGTCCTATTCAGCAGGAGCAAGCTACTCCGCAAGCAAACTTTCTAACTACTTATTCGCAATCGAGCTACAAAACAGATTCGGGTCAGAGTCATTTAGCTCTTTAGCTGCTCACCCTGGTTTTGCAAGAGCGGAACCCTATGGACCAAAGAGCACAAGATTTTTTGAATCGTTTATGGCTCAGTCAGCGGCCAAGGGCGCTCTTCCAATAATCGAGGCGGCAACGGATAGTTCATTACCTGGAGGCAGTTACCGTGTTCCGAAAATACTTGAGCTCTGGGGTGAGCCCAGCGAAGGAATTGTTCCAAAAATCACTAACCATGAATCACTGATAAAGAATTGGGAAATACTAGAGACCCTGTCGGGTAAAACTCTAGCTCTGTGACTCGTCAGGATTGTTTCGCTGCCTAGAGGCTAAATAGCCCTCAAGTTCAGCAGCTATTTCATCAGCGTTTGGAAGTTTTACAAAAGGCTTTCTGATTGGTGCGCGAGAAGGCCCGGTCACTTCATTTTGATATCCCTGTTCAAGAGTTGAGATCATCTTTTGAAGCTCTGCGTTCTCTGTGATTTGCTCAAAAAGCTTTGCAAGGAACTGCACACCATCTTCGCGAAGATCATCTGTTGGGAAAACCAAACCAGTTGAGGAAGATACCAACTCAAAGGCTGCCACAGCTGCTTGAGGGAAATCGTTGTCTGCGAGATAGTGCGGGCAAAGCAAAACATAACCAACAATCGGCATGCTGGTCTGCGCAACCTTGAACTCGAGAAGGTGCAGCACATTTCCAGGAACCTGGGTTTGTGGTTTCCATTCCGAAAGCTCATTGACAATGTCTTTTCTGTTCCCCGAGACAGTGACACCGATTTCTCGAGTGTGTGGAATAGGAAATGGAATGGCGTGAAGCCAAGTGACGTCTTTTACTTGCAGTCTCTTGATTAGGCGAAGGATTGCATTTGTGAATGCTTCCCACCTGAAATCCGGCTCATATCCGTGAAGAAAAAGGAATGGTTGATTCGCTTCGTCATGGACTAGGTACAGTCCAAGGCTTGCTGGTTCGTAATCTTCGATGTGGTCTTTCTCGAAATACATCACAGGACGCCTGGAGCGGTAATCGAGCAACTCGTCGTTATTGAAGGTCAGAATCTGCGATGTCGAAAGATTCGCAAAGATGTTCTCAGAGAACTGGTTGAGCACTCCCCCGGCATCAGTAAAACCAGTCAGGCCCGCAATCAGGTGAAGACCTGCGGGGACCTCGACCTGATCAAACTCGAACTCGTATAGCGGCTCATTGGACATGATCCAAGTCTAAGCACAAGCTGGAATAGCATGGACGCTATGACAAAGCTGAAGATAACCCTGACCCAAACCTCGCCTGCCACCTCGCGCCTAACCGCTACGGTTATTGGCGTCCAATCCAGCGCTAAGGACTTGAAGCTATCGAAGAACAATCTCGATTCGAAGCTAACGGCGGCAATCAACCTTGAATCCCTCGGAGTTTCCTCCGAGGTCGGATCCATCAAGAAACTTGCCGGTCCTGGTTCTTCGGTTATCGCTGTGGTTGGAATTGGAAAGACGCTTGAGATTGATTCGATTCGACAGGCAATGGGAGCGGCAGCCAGAGAGCTTGGCAACTTCGAACACGTTGTTATTGACATTCCATTAACAACTAAAGACCAGGTCCTGGCTGCAATTGAAGGGTTCCAGTTAGGTAACTACGAGTACCTGACATACAAACCAAAAGCGACCAAGAAGGTATTGAGCAAGCTCACACTTCTTACCTCTCTAAAGCCAAGCGCCAGCGAGCTTGCACAGCTAGAAGTCGTGGCCGCTGCGGTTCACCGAACCAGAGACATGGTAAACGCACCAGCTAATGATCTATACCCAGAGGTAATGGTGGCAGCTGCAAAGAAGTTGGTAAAGGGTTTACCGGTAAAGATCAAGGTTTGGGAAGAAAAGGACCTACTGGCCGATGGGCTTGGAGGAATTCACGCAGTTGGAAAAGGTTCTAACCGCCCACCTCGATTAGTAAAACTTGAATACAAGCCAACCGGTGCCAAAATCTCAATCGCGTTAGTTGGCAAGGGCATCACCTTCGACACCGGAGGGTTGTCCCTAAAGCCTGCCGAATCAATGGTCGGCATGAAATACGACATGACTGGCGCTGCTTCTTGTCTTCAGGCATTGATTGCGATTGCGGAGCTCAAGCTTCCAATCAAGGCGACCGCGTGGCTGTGTCTAGCAGAGAACATGCCCTCGGGCAGTGCCACCAGGCCAAACGATGTCATCAAGATTCGAAATGGTAAGACTGTTGAAGTTCTAAACACCGATGCTGAAGGTCGACTAGTTCTGGCCGATGGTTTATCGATGGCTTCTGAAGAATCCCCAGATTACATAGTTGATGTTGCAACTCTTACCGGTGCTGCCACCGTTGCATTGGGTAATAGGTATGCGGGACTCATGGGAGATGAAAAGGCCATAAAGAAGGTGCAGGATGCTGCAGCTACCAGCGGTGAGCTGGTTTGGCACATGCCACTGCCTGATGAGCTTCGACCACTTTTGAACTCAGATATCGCCGACATCGCCAACGTAAAGATTGGAAATCGCGCCGGTGGAATGCTGATTGCTGGTTTGTTCCTAAGGGAGTTCGTTGGAACTGAGGGCAAGAACACGCCTTCATGGGCCCATTTGGATATTGCGGGACCTGCAAACAATGACGGCGCTGCCTATGGACACACACCCAAGGGGGCCACTGGAGTCACGGTTCGCACCCTGGTTCAGCTGGCCCGCGACCTGGCTTGATAACGGTAGTAAACTTAGCCCGCATCCAAAAAATCCCTGCTCTAAGGAGAAATTCGCGTGGCCGATCACTCATTTGATGTTGTAATCCTCGGTGGAGGAAGCGGTGGCTACGCAGCTGCACTTCGCTCAGCCCAACTTGGCAAAAGCGTTGCGCTGGTTGAAAGGGACAAACTCGGAGGGACCTGTTTGCACCGCGGTTGTATCCCAACCAAGGCCCTGTTGCACTCAGCTGAAAT
>JBILXL010000145.1:0-2515 GCA_044378505.1 Rhodoluna sp.
GATGACCATCTTTTGGAAGTCTTCGTTGAAGACATCTCGAACAATCTTGACAAGTAGGTCAGGTTCTGAGTGCAGAAGGGTTGGAGGCGTAGCCTTCTTGATCTTCTTCTGAATTCCATCCCATTGCGCCTGCAATCTGGCAACATCCAGGGTGAGCTGCTCTTCGGTTGCCCCCTCGGCGGCGGTGCGCACAATTACGCTGGCTTCTTCAGGAACGATGTCCTTGAGGATCTTCTTGAGTCGAACCCGCTCAGACTCTGGAAGTTTTCTCGAGATTCCGTTCATGTTGCCATTTGGCACGTAAACAACATATCGACCAGGAAGTGATACCTGGGAGGTCAATCTGGCGCCTTTTTGGCCAACTGAGTCCTTGGTCACCTGGACCAGCAAAGTGTCGCCCGATTTCAAGGCAAGTTCAATCTTTCGAGGCTGGCCATCTAGTCCATCGGCTTCCCAATTGACTTCACCGGAATACAAAACTGCGTTTCGGCCACGACCGATGTCAACGAATGCTGCTTCCATCGAAGGAAGTACGTTCTGGACTTTACCCAAGTAGACATTTCCAATTAGAGACCCGTCATGAGTTTGAGCAACGTAGTGCTCAACAAGGACCTTGTCTTCAAGAACACAAAGCTGAATCTTGTCGTCCTTGGATCTAACCAGCATCATGCGATCGACCGATTCACGGCGAGCTAGGAACTCGGTTTCTGTAATTGTGGTGCGGCGTCTTCCAGAATCTCTGCCATCACGACGGCGCTGTTTTTTCGCCTCTAGTCTTGTGGAGCCCTTTACTCGCTGAGGCTCGTTGCTTGGCTCCTTAGGAGCGCGGGGAGTTCTAACCTTGACAACTACATTTGGAGAATCAGGATTCACATCAATTGGTTCACCGGCACGGCGACGTGAGCGTCGGCGAAGGTGGGATTCTGATTCCGCTTCGTTGGTTTTCTTGGCAGCGCCTTTTTTGCGAGGTTCTACCGGTGGAAGATCTGGGGCCTTGAAAATTAGTGATGTTGCGCTAAGCGCTGGAGATGCTTTCGCAGCTTTGGTCTTACTTGCGTCCTGAGGATCTGATTTGCCCTCAGGCTTTTTTGCAGATTCTTTTTTGTCAGCAACTTTCTTTGAAGTCTTTTCCTGCGCAGGCTTTACGTCCTTGGCGCGAGTATCTTTGACTATCTTTTTGGTTGCCTTATCAGCCTTTGCTGATTCGTCTTTTTCCTTCACCATTTAAGGTGCACTCCAAGCCGCCGGTTGGCCAAAGCCCACACACTTGGCCGAAATTCCGGCTCTAAATCCTTATCAGCGACTTTTGCCACCGACTAAACCTTTTAGTTGCGAGTCATTGCTGTCACGTCGCCCTGCCAGCTGCCCGATGGGTCTTATGCCTTGGAGCCAAATGCTCGATAAACCTTTTAAGCGGGAGGATGTGGCTCCCATTTGCTTACCCTTAAGTATTACACCAAATGGGCAAATCGAGCTGAATCGCCGTGGAATACTTGAATTATGAGCATTGAAACAAGCCAGAAAAGCCTTCTCGGAGGCACGAAGTCGCTTGCATGGATGCTAATCACCGGCGGGGCAATCGGTTGGATCGGAGCCCTAGCTCTAACAATTGAGCGGCTTCATGTTGCCGCTAACCCGGACGCGGTATTGAGCTGTGACATTAGCCCTTTCATTTCTTGCAAGTCCGTCATGCTCACCGAGCAGGCAGCTCTTCTAGGTTTTCCAAATTCCTTAATCGGATTAGCCGTGTTCGTGGTCCCAATCCTTATTGGTTTTGCAATCCTTGCCGGTGCCAAATTTGCTAAATGGTTCTGGCTACTTTTCACCCTTGGAATGGTTGGCGGCTTCTTGTTTGTAGCCTGGCTGTTTAGTCAAAGCCTGTTTGTAATCGGAGCTTTGTGCCCTTATTGCATGGTGGCCTGGACCGGAATGATTCCGATGTTCTGGAAACAGTTCCTGTTCTCGGCAAGAGAGGGAATTGTCCCTGTTCCGCTAAAGACCGTTGGTTTTTTTGTGGCCGCCTATGACTGGCATTGGTTGTTTTCTTTTGCAACCTTCGGCGCGATGTTTACTGCCACCATTTGGCGCTTTTGGGATTTGTGGCCAAGCCTGCTTTAGCTAAACCAGATTCCAAGCTCGCGCTGTGCCGACTCAACTGAGTCCGAACCGTGAACTAGGTTCTTCTGAACCTTTTCTCCCCAGTCACGTCCTAGATCTCCCCTGATGGTTCCAGGTGCAGCAGTGGTTGGGTCGGTTGTTCCGGCCAGTGATCTAAATCCCTCGATAACTCGCTCGCCTTCAACGCGCAAAGCAACTATTGGACCAGAAGACATGAACTCAATTAGAGGTGCGTAGAAAGGCTTGCCTTCGTGCTCTGAGTAGTGAGCGGCTAGTTGTTCTGGGGTTGGAGTGAGCATCTTTAGGCCAGTGACTTGATAGCCCTTTTGCTCAATCCGACGAATGATTTCTCCGGTGAGGGATCTGGCAACGCCATCAGGCTTTATCAGAACGAGTG
>JBILXL010000045.1:0-8920 GCA_044378505.1 Rhodoluna sp.
CATCTCCTGCAATCTCTCGTCAGAAAGGGTACGCATACGAGCTACGTAGTCTTCCTTGGTTAGAGCGGCATCAAGAGTTCTGTCCTCGTGGTGAATGGACATGATTCTGTAAGCGGCAAAGTAAATGATTTTCTCAAGATCTTTTGGAGCCATGTTAAGCAAGTAGCCAAGGCGGGAAGGAACACCCTTGAAGTACCAGATGTGAGTCACGGGAGCGGCAAGCTCGATGTGACCCATGCGCTCACGACGAACGGAGGACTTGGTAACTTCTACTCCACAACGCTCACAAACAATTCCTTTGAAGCGAACGCGCTTGTACTTTCCACAAGAGCATTCCCAGTCCTTGGTAGGACCGAAGATCTTCTCGCAGAACAAACCGTCCTTCTCAGGCTTGAGAGTTCGGTAGTTGATGGTCTCAGGCTTCTTAACTTCACCGTGTGACCAAGAGCGGATATCGTCAGCGTTGGCTAGGCCAATTCTGAGGGCGTCGAATGATTCAACTTCCATTATTTTTCCCTAATCTTTCTTAGTAACCGGTGAATTCGTTGTCAATTGTGAGGCTCTCATTACGAGAGAGGTTGATGCCCAGCTCTTCAGCTGCGCGATCAAACTCGAAGTCGTCGTCCTTCATCTGAACGGCAACGCCCTGGGCGTTTAGTACTTCTACGTTCAGAGCAAGAGACTGCATCTCCTTGGCCAAAACCCTGAAGGATTCTGGAATACCTGGAGCCTGGATGTTGTCACCCTTAACGATTGCCTCGTAGGTGCGAACACGACCGGTGATGTCGTCAGACTTAATGGTTAGAAGTTCCTGAAGGGTGTGTGCTGCACCGTATGCCTGCAACGCCCAAACTTCCATCTCACCAAAGCGCTGTCCACCGAACTGAGCTTTTCCACCAAGTGGCTGCTGAGTAATCATGGAGTAAGGACCAGTGGAACGAGCGTGAATCTTGTCATCCACCAAGTGGTGAAGTTTCAGAATGTACATGTATCCAACTGAAACTGGAGCCGGGAATGGCTCACCGGAACGGCCATCGAACAACTTGGCCTTACCGGTGCGATCAACAAGTCTCTGACCATCACGGTTTGGAAGTGTTGAGTCAAGTAGTCCGATGATCTCGTCTTTAGAAGCACCGTCGAAGATCGGGGTAGCAACCTTCGTGCCTGGCTTACCTTCGCGCATTTCTGCAACGATGGCGTCCGCCCACTTAGCAACTCCCTCGACCTTCCAACCCTGCTTGGCAATCCAGCCAAGGTGAGTTTCCAGAACCTGTCCGAAGTTCATTCGACCAGGTATTCCTAGTGGGTTCAAAATCACATCAACTGGTGTTCCATCTTCCATAAACGGCATGTCTTCTACCGGCAAGATCTTGGAGATAACACCCTTGTTACCGTGGCGACCAGCAAGCTTGTCACCTTCGGTGATCTTTCTACGCTGTGCGATGTGAACAACAACGCGCTGGTTGATACCAGCACCTAGCTCTTCATCTCCGGCCTCAACGTCAAAGACCTTCACTCCAATAACAGTTCCGCCCTCACCGTGAGGAACCTTCAAGGAAGTGTCGCGAACTTCGCGGCTCTTCTCGTTGAAGATTGCTCTTAGTAGTCGCTCTTCAGCTGAAAGCTCGGTTTCACCCTTAGGTGTTACCTTTCCAACCAGGATATCTCCTGGGCGAACCTCAGCACCGATGCGGATGATTCCGTTCTCATCGAGCTGAGCTAGGGCTTCCATTGAAACATTCGGAAGATCAGCTGTGATCTCTTCTTTTCCAAGCTTGGTATCTCTGGCATCGACTTCGTACTCTTCGATGTGGATTGAGGACAAAGTGTCTTCCTTGACCAGGTTCTGGCTCAAGATGATGGCGTCCTCGAAGTTGTGACCTTCCCAAGGCATGAATGCAACTAGCAGGTTCTTACCCAATGCCAATTCACCGGAGTCGGTGGATGGTCCATCGGCTAGAACTTCGCCAGCTTCAATCTTCTGACCGATAGAAACCAACGGCTGCTGGTTGATAGCGGTTCCCTGGTTGGAGCGGTCGAACTTGCGAAGCTTGTATTCCTTCTTGCGACCGTTTTCCTGCTTGATAACAATCAGGTCGGCTGCAACTTCTTCGATGACACCGGCGGTCTCAGCGATAACAAGTGCTCCGGAGTCAAAGGCTGCAGTTCTTTCCATGCCGGTACCAACAAGTGGTGCCTCGGAGCGAACTAGTGGAACAGCCTGACGCTGCATGTTCGCACCCATAAGCGCACGCGATGAGTCGTCGTGCTCAAGGAATGGAATCAGGGAAGTTGAAACTGAAGCTAGCTGACGAGGAGATACGTCAACAAAGTCAACGTCTTCCTTGTCAAACTCAACAACGTCTCCGCGGAAGCGAGCAAATACCTTCTTGTTAGCAAAGGTCTTGTCTGCGTTCAAAGGAGTGTCGGCACCAGCAATGGCCTTGCCATCTTCTGCTGCTGCATCCAGGTATTCGATCTTGCCGGAGACTTTTCCGTTAGTTACCTTTAGGTACGGAGTCTCGATGAAACCGAATGGGTTGATGCGAGCGTAAGCAGTTAGCGATCCAATCAGACCAATGTTCGGGCCTTCTGGAGTTTCAACCGGACACATTCTTCCGTAATGAGAAGGATGAACGTCACGAACCTCCATCTGGGCACGCTCACGTGCGATACCACCCGGACCAAGCGCTGACAAACGACGCTTGTGGGCAAGACCGGCAAGTGGGTTGTTCTGATCCATGAACTGAGACAGCTGGGAAGCTCCGAAGAACTCCTTGATTGCAGAAACTACTGGGCGCAAGTTGATCAGGGTCTGAGGGGTAATTGCCTCGATGTCCTGAGTAGACATACGCTCACGAACCACACGCTCCATACGAGATAGACCGATACGAACCTGGTTCTGGATTAGCTCGCCTACTGAGCGAATACGACGGTTAGAGAAATCGTCGATGTCGTCGGCAGAAACAGCAATCTTTACGCTCTTACCGTTCATCTTTACTGGGAACTCCATGCGGGCATTCGACAGCGATGACTGGTTGGCGATTGACTGGTCAAACAATAGAAGGTACTTCAGTGTTCCAACTACGTCTGAGCGAGTAAGGGTGTTTACCTCTAGTGGCTCATCAATTCCCAGCTTGCGGTTTAGCTTGTGACGACCAACCTTGGCTAGGTTGTAGCGCTTTGACTCAAAGTAAGTTGAGTTAAGCCAAGCAGCAGCAACTTCGCTACCTGCAGCTTCGCTTCTAACCTTGCGGTAGAGCTCGCGAAGAGCATCTTCCTTGGTCAGAATTGGGCTAGCAAAAACCTTTGACTCGTCGTAGGCCAAAGTGTTTGCAATTAGGTCAACATCGAACTTCCAAGTTGGAGCTGCTGCTCCAACTGCCTTCTCGATGTCAGAAAACTCTGCAATGATTTCTTCCTTTGAGAATCCAAGTGCCTTCAGGAAAATGGTTGCAGAAACTTTTGTCTTGCGATCAACCTGCACCTGAACAATCGGCTGGCCGAATCTTGCGATTGGCTTACGGTCATCGCGAACCCACTCGGTCAAAAACTCCAAATACGATCCGCGGGATGGAATGATCTGCGCCTTGTTGTTTCTAACGTCTAAGTTTCCAGTGGTGTTAGTTGAAACAGAGAAGTAAACACCAGGAGAACGAACCAGCTGGGACACAACTACTCGCTCAGTTCCGTTGATGATGAAGGTACCCTTTTCAGTCATCACTGGGAAATCCCCCATGAAAACTGTCTGTGACTTAATTTCACCAGTTAGGTAATTGGTGAATTCAGCTTTAATGTAAAGCGGCTGGGTGTAGCTCTTACCCTTGGTCTTGCACTCGTCAGGAGTGTAGGTCGGGTCGTATAAAACTGGCTCGCCGAAAACAAGACCCATCTTTGGATCTTGTGAAGAGTTAGCGGAATCCTCAATTGGAGAAATCTCTTCGAATACTTCGTCAAGACCGGTCTTGGCCTTGTTACCTTCTTTAGCTCTCCACGCTGGTCCTCCGATGAGCTGTTCAAAGCTCTCGGTCTGCAAAGAAAGAAGATCAGGTAGATCGATCTGTTCTTGTACCTTTGCAAATGATGGGCGTGATGCTAGACGGGTGTTTTTTGCGTTTTTCGCAGCCAAGGGAGTCCCTCCAGGGCAATAGTTAGTAACCGGTCAGATTTAGGGCTGTCCCGAAACCGATTGTCGCCAAAATATGCGTACAGAGCGCGCCACAATATGCACACTGGTTTTTTGGGGTCAAGTTGATATCTTATAACGATTTAGCCACGTTTGTAAACACCCTCCTTTAATCCCAATTCGGGACCGGTTTTGGGTGTACTGGGGTCGCAAGACCCCATATTTTGAGCCTGCGGGCACAGTGGGTACGTGCCTCTCGGGGCTTTAGCTAACGGGTAAGTAAACAAGAGGTAAAAAAAGGCTTTGCAAAAGGAGTAAATTATTTACACCTGTGACAGTCACTGGGACATAAAACCACTTACAAAGGGGATATACATGTTTAGAAGCAAAAAGCGCGTCATCGGTGCCGCGTTGGTTGTTGCGTTAGGTCTCTCCGGAGCTCTAACTTCAGCGCCAGCATTTGCCGAGGACAAAGTCATCACAGTTTGGGCCGACGAAACTCGCGGACCGAACCTAATCAGAGCTCTCGGAGGAGACGTTGCTCAGCAGAAGGAAGGTCAGTGGGTAGCTGGCTACAAGGTCAAGGTTGTTTCATACTCCAACTTTGCTGCCTTGAAGACTGCAATTGAAAACGCCACTGAAAAGACCGGTCCAGACATCGTAGTTGGTGCAAACGACTGGGTTCCTGATCTTGCGAAGAACGGTACCCTGGCTCCAGTTGGGTCTCTTCCTGCATCAGTGAGAGCAAACTACATTGCCGGAAACTTCACTGACCTAACTTACGGCGGAAAGCTATACGGTGTCCCGCTAGATATCAACAACGTTGCGATGCTTTACAACAACAAGTTGGTAACTTCTGCTCCTCGTACCTTTGGCGACATGGTCAACTACTACAACGCCAACAAGAAGTCCAAGAAGCTAACCTCCGGTTTCTGCAGCGCTGCAGGAATGGACTGGGGAGGCTATTCAATATTCACTGCTCTTGGTGGTGGCGCGTACAAGATGAACGCCAATGGAACTGCTAACACAAGTGCAGACCCATTCAACGCCAGCACATTTGCATCTAACGTGAAGCAGTACCTTCTAGGTGCAAACGGCAAGGGCAGTGGATTCATGCCAGCTAGCTCCGCGGGATGTAAGGATGCCTTCCTAGCTGGCAAGGTTCCTTTTGCTATCGTCGGAAACTGGGACTGGAAAGACTACGAAGCCAAGGGCTTCAAGATGTCTAACTTGATGCCAGTTCCTGGAGTAACTGCTGGCACCTACGGAACCGCTTTTGGTAGCGTGTCCGGTGCCCTTCTAACCACCTTTGCTGCGAAGAATGGAAACGCTGCTGGAGCTAAGTCTCTTCTTACCAGCTTCTTTGCGTCCAAAGATGGTGCAGTTGCCTACCAGCGATTCGAACAGCGTCCACCAGCTCACAAAGCTGCGGCAGGTCAGTCAAGCTCCGGTCAAAAGGCATTTAGCCGTGCCGCCGGTCTTGCTTCTGTTCCACAGTTGGTATACGTAGGCGGAGTAACTGGTAGCCCGAGCTACTACGATGCAATGACTGCATTCTGGAACAACGTGCTAGTTGACGGAAAGAACGTCAACACCGAGTCGACCAAGCTCTTCAAGATCATGAAGAAGAACTTGACGGCCAAGCCATAGTTCCAAAAAACTAACACCCAGAAGAGAAGTGGTGGAAACTCGCCACTTCTCTTCTGGTTTATATAGAGCAATTTCATTTAAGGGGAGAGACTTTGATTGCAAGGGTTTTGAGGGGTCGTTCAATCGCGGTCGTGATTAAAGTCATCGTCCTTGCGCTGACTCTCTCGATTCTCGGATTTTTTGCAATTAGCGCGCTGGCTGTAGGGGAAGTATTCATCGGCGGCTTTATTTTTCTATCGATGCTGTTACTGGGGTTTACTTACTTAACTAACAAATCGGTCCCGATGAAATTTTTCCTTCCAGGCATGCTGTTGCTAGTTGCGTTCGTAGTGGCCCCGATTGTCTACACCGTTTCCATGTCAGCCTTCAATTTCCAAACTGGAAACTACACTTCTAAATCAAATGCCATTGAGATTATTCAGTCTCAGGGAGTTGTGCCCGACGAGTCCGGAAGTGCCTTCGATGTTCGCATCGGCCGAGATGGTTCTGGCAATCTTCAGCTTCTTGTCACGGATTACTTGGCTCAGAAGTATTACGTAGCGACTAAAGATCAGTACGTTGAGATACCTGTTGATCAAGTAGAACTTGACGAATTTGAGGTGGCATTTTCAGCCCCAGGATTTACCCTTATCCCCGAAGATCAACTTCCTTCCCTGGATAAGCAACTAAACACTTATCGCTTCTTTTATTCAGACGAGTACTACCTAATTCTTGAAGGCTTTGATTTCGCTGCTGTCTACAAGCAGTCTCTGGTTTACGATCCGGAAACCGATAGCTTCACAAACCTTCAAACGGGCGAGCTTTACAAGGACAATGGCCGAGGCAATTTCATCGCCGAGTCCAACTCCGAGGAAGTTCTTATGCCTGGCTGGCGAGCTCCAATTTGGTTAGAGAACTATGCGAATCTTGTAAACGACCCGCAAATACGTGGTCCGTTGTTTTCTGTTTTTGTGTGGACAGTGGCTTTCGCATTTCTCACCGTGGTTTCACAGTTTGGTTTTGGTCTGTTGCTGGCCTTGGCATTGGATAAAAAAATAAGGGGCCGTCGTTTCTATAGAACCGTGCTGATTCTTCCTTACGCCGTCCCGAGCATTATGAGCATTTTGATATGGGCCGGAATGTTCGACAGTGAGTTTGGTGCGATAAACGCCTTACTTGGAACAGACATCGCCTGGTTCCGAGATGGCAACTTTGCAAAGTTTGCGGTGTTGCTAGTAAACCTGTGGCTTGGCTTTCCCTACTTTTACCTTGTCTCGAGCGGGGCATTACAGGCCATACCGACCGAGTTGGGAGAAGCAGCATCAATTGACGGTGCAAGCCCTTTCCAGATATTTCGATTGATCACTTTCCCGATGTTGCTAAAGATTTTGACCCCGCTTCTAATCTCGTCCTTTGCATTTAACTTCAACAACTTCAACCTCATTTACCTCTTGACTGGGGGTGGTCCAAGAAATGACCTGGATGGTGAGGTGGCCGGTGCCACCGATATCTTAATTAGTTACACCTTCAGGATTGCTTTTGGTCCAGAGAGTCAAAACCTAGGGCTTGCAAGCGCGATTTCAGTTGTCATATTCATTTTGGTTGCGGTTATCTCGCTCTATGGCATAAGAAGATCAAAAGTATTGGATGAGTTCCTATGATCAAGTGGCTAAGAAACAACCTTTGGCGGCATGCCGTGGGAATCAGCATGGTACTTTTCGCTGTCTTTCCGCTCTATCTCGTGATTTTGTCTTCATTTAATCCCACGGGAGGTCTGCAACTTACTTCTTTCTTGCCTACAGAGATCTCCCTGGTAAATTACCAGATTCTTTTTGAAAGCCCTGCTATTCCTTTTTTGACATGGATGGGAAACTCGTTATGGATAGCTGGCCTGGTGGCTTTTGTGTCGGTTGTTATCGGCGCAGGTTCGGCATTTGCCTTTAGCCGACTTCGGTTTCGGGGTAAGAAAAGAGCGCTGGAGCTCTTGCTCTTGGTTCAGATGTTCCCAGCAATTCTTGCCATCGGAGCCGTCTACGTGATTATGGAGCGGGTCTACTCCTTTGCCCCCGAGATCGGAATCGGTACCGTCGGCGGACTAATGTTGGTCTACCTTGGTGGAGCCATGGGTGTAAACATTTGGCTACTCAAGGGCTTCGTTGATTCGATCCCGGTAGAAATTGATGAGGCTGCCAAGATTGATGGCGCCAGCCCGATGCAGATTTACTGGCAGATCTTCCTGCCTTTGGCAACCCCGGTGCTAGCAGTGGTAACTCTGCTTAGCTTTATTGGAACCTTCAACGAGTTCATTTTGGCAAGCTTGTTTCTCACAGACATGGAGTCAAGAACAATTGCCGTTGGTTTGCAGCAGTTCATTGGGGGTCAGTACGCAACTAACTGGGGAGCCTTTGCCGCCGGTTCGATTTTGGCATCTATCCCGATTGTGGTTCTATTCTTATCGCTTCAGCGATACATAATCAGTGGACTCACTGCTGGAGCAACCAAGGGCTAAGAAGCAGTGCGCCCAACGCGCTGCAGATAGGCCAGGAAACCAAACAGCGGAAACGCCAAGGACAAAACCCCTAGGTAAATCCAGAGCAGGATCACGTTCGAAGAAGATGACTCAAAGCCTCCGAAGTTCTCCTCGGGAACCAAGAACCTGATTGCCAAGCCAATTGAGACCAACACAAAGAAGATTGCCCAAAGGGAGCGTCTTGGCTGAGCCGGGCCATCGGTATTGGCCTTGCGAGCGCCGAAGTAAGCCCCGATAGCTGGCAGGAAGATAACTGCCCCGATCTGAGGCGCGAACCAGAAGATGATGAACCCAATCAAGGCGATAGCCCCAAGCACGGTCATGTGTTTGCTGTAGTTCACTTTTGGCCCTTCAATCTAATGAGTCTTTGGTGGCGGTGACGGTGGGATTTGAACCCACGGTGCGCTTTCACGCACACAACTTTTCGAGAGTTGCACCTTCGGCCGCTCGGACACGTCACCGTGAATCAGCCTAGTGGCTTATCTCTTAGCCTCGAAAAAATCCTTCAGCAGCTTCGAGCACTCTTTTTCCTTGACCCCAGCGATAACCTCGATTGGGTTTCCGAGTCTTGAATCCCTAAGCAAGTCATAGCGAGAACCTGCAGCCCCAACCTTTTCATCAAAGGCACCAAAGAT
>JBILXL010000046.1:0-8770 GCA_044378505.1 Rhodoluna sp.
GAATTCCGTTGGCCACCGCCGCGGATCCAGTCACAGGCACCATCAAAGTAGTCCCGGAGGCAAGCTAATGACCAAGGTGCTAGTAGTCGAAGATGAGCAATCGCTGAGGGAACCACTGGTGTTCATGCTCGAAAAAGAAGGCTACGACGTGATCGAGGCCGAGAACGGCGAGATTGCAATTCAGAAATTCCAAGCCGAGGGTGCTGATGTGATTTTGCTGGATCTGATGATGCCCAAGCTCGATGGCAACCAGGTTTGCAAGCAAATTCGCCTCAGCTCAAATGTTCCAATCATCATGCTCACAGCTAAGGACTCAGAAGTGGACAAGGTTGTTGGGTTAGAAATCGGGGCAGATGACTACGTAACAAAGCCTTACTCAACGAGAGAGCTACTAGCCCGCATGAAAGCGGTGCTTCGAAGAAAAATTGAGCCAGCTGTTGAAGCTGATTCAGTTTTGGTGGCCGGCGAGCTAAGGCTTGATTCCGACAGACATCAGGTCACTCTTTCCGGAAAGACAATCGCTTTTCCGCTAAAGGAATTTGAGCTACTCGAGCTACTTATGGAAAACGTGAACCGAGTGCTAACTCGAGGACAAATTATTGACAGGGTCTGGGGAGCTAACTACTTTGGCGATACCAAGACGCTGGATGTGCATATCAAGAGGCTTCGATCAAAGATTGAAGAAGATCCGGCCAGACCTAAATACATTCAGACCGTTCGCGGTCTGGGATACAAATTTGAAATCTAGTTAGTCGGCTCAGCTTCTTCTGTAGGCTCAGGAGTCGGTGCAACCTGCTGCTCGAGAAGTAGTAGAAGAGCTTTGTATTCGGGAAGTGTCCCATCCAGAACTGGAACTTGGACCCCGTCACTTATGGTGTCGGATTCTAGGAAGTAAAACAGTGCGGTTTGTCCTGGCAACTCAACCACCGGCATGGAAATAGCTGGATTGCCGTTGTATCCGAAGTCGAGTTTTGCTCCAGAGGCAATTTCAACAAAGTAATCGGTTTTTGCTTGAGAGTTTGGGTCCACGTACTGAATCTTTACGACCTTAGGTTCAGAAGCAGAGCTCACCAGCGAACCAATTAGAAAACCTTGACCTGATTCGGAGACTAGGTACATAAAGTTGCGAGCTTTGATGTTTTCTAGATCAACTTGCTGACCGTCACTTGGAGCATATGGCTTCAGAGAGGTGACATCGCCTGAGAAGCTACAAGCGCTGGTTGACAGCGCCAGGGTAGCTATCAGCGCTGAAACAGCTAAACGGCGTACAAACAAGGGTTCCTCCTGTGGTTTCAATAAGTTTATCGCACTAATAATTGGCATTAGCTGTGGTAAAATAGTGGTTTCTGAAGGGAATCCAACACATGAAGTTTGAAGTTGGCGAAACCGTTGTCTACCCTCACCATGGCGCAGCGAAGATCGTTGAGGTTAAAAACCGCAACGTACGCGGCGAGACTCAGAAATACCTACAACTAAAGGTCGCCCAGGGCGATCTGACCATTTGGGTCCCTGCTGCCAACGTTGAGATGGTCGGAGTCAGAGACGTTATTGACCGTAAGGGCGTTCAGCAGGTATTTGATGTCCTACGCGCAGAATTCATCGAAGAGCCAACCAACTGGTCCAGACGATATAAGGCCAACCTGGAAAAGCTTGCTTCAGGAGATGTTGTAAAGGTCTCTGAAGTAGTTAGAGATCTTTGGAGAAGAGATCAGGACCGCGGACTTTCAGCTGGTGAAAAGCGCATGCTTGCCAAGGCGCGCCAGATTCTTGTTTCCGAGCTAGCCCTTGCCAAAAAGACCGACGAGGAAAAAGCCTCGGCGCTACTTGACCAAGTTCTGGCCTCCTAGGAAAGACAAAAAGCTATGACCCCTCGCGCAGTGGCGGTGGTGCTACTGGCAGCAGGTCGGGGAGAGCGCTTAGGAGCCAATCAACCCAAAGCATTCGTGGAGCTTGCTGGAAAATCCCTCCTGGAGCATTCCATCTATAGAGCTCTAGCCACCGATAACTTACGCCAACTGATCATCGCTGTTCCTGAATCTCACCTTGCTCAAATCCTCGAGCTTGAAAATCAACTTGATTCTCAAGGCGTTGACATTCGAGTTGTCGTTGGAGGCGCAACCAGGCAGCAGTCAGTTTCAGAAGCGCTCGCAGTATTGGCTGGAGGCATCGACATAGTTTTGGTGCACGACTCAGCAAGAGCGCTTACCTCAACCAATTTATTCAATCGGGTTGCAGATGCGGTCTTTGAAAACCAAATTGGAGTAATCCCAGCTCTAGCTGTAGCGGACACCATCAAAAAGTATCGAGGCGATCTCGTCGAAGAAACAGTTGATCGTGCCGAACTAATCAGAGCTCAAACCCCTCAAGGATTTCCAGCTGAGCTAATTGTTAAAGCACATGTGGCAGCAGCTGCTGATTACACCGACGATGCGAGTTTGGTCCAAGCCTTTGGTGGAACTGTGATGCTGGTTCCTGGAGAAGAAGTAGCGATGAAAATAACCACCGCCGAAGATTTAGAAACCGCGCAAGGATATTTGTTATCTGGAGCCAGAACCGGAATCGGTTCCGACTCTCATCGATTTACTGACGACACAACTAAAACTCTTCAGCTCGGTTGCCTAGAGTGGCCAGGACATCGTGGCCTTGAAGGTCATAGCGATGGCGACGTCATCGCTCACTCGGTGGTCGATGCCCTGCTAGCTGCAGCAGGACTTGGAGATATCGGTTCCAACTTTGGAGTGGACCGGCCTGAATTTGCTGGAGCCTCAGGCGAGGTCTTTCTGCGGGGAACACTTGAGCTACTCACCAAGCACGGCTTCGAGCCGGTGAATGTTTCGGTGCAACTAATTGGCAATGAGCCCAAGCTTTCTCCAAGACGGCTTGAGCTAGAAACTCACCTGGGCTCAATTATTGGTGCGCCGGTTAGCGTCTCTGCCACCACCACAGATGGACTCGGCTTTTTAGGTAACGACGAGGGCCTCGCGGCTATCGCAACCAGTTTGGTTCGAAAGGTAGGCTTTAGCTCGTGACCCTGAAGCTTTTTGACTCCCGAAGCTCAGCACTTAGGGATTTCAAACCACTAAAAAATGGTGAAGTAGGAATCTATCTTTGCGGCGCAACTGTTCAGTCAGCCCCGCACCTAGGTCACCTTCGATCCGCTTTGGTTTATGACCAGCTTCGTCGCTGGTTAGTTGCGAGCGGATACAAAGTCAGCTTGATTCGAAATGTCACAGACATCGATGACAAAGTTCTAGATAATGCAAAAACCGAAAACCGACCTTGGTGGGAACTTGCCTTCAAATACGAGCAGCTTTTTTCTGAAAGCTATCGTCGGTTAGATATTGCACCTCCTACCTACGAACCACGCGCCACTGCAAACATCACCGAGATGATTTCGCTCATCCAACTTCTTATTGAAAAAGGCCACGCCTATCAGGTTGAAGGTTCCGCCGATGTTTATTTCAGTGCTGCGAGCTGGAAAGAGTACGGCGAGCTTACAAACCAAAAAGCAGATGACCTGATTGATAATTCTGAGGCTCAAGCTCGCGGCAAGAAAGACCCGAGAGATTTTGCCCTCTGGAAATCACACAAGGAATCAGAGCCCAAGGACGCTGCTTGGAATTCACCGTTTGGACTTGGAAGACCCGGCTGGCACATCGAGTGCTCAGCAATGAGCGTTAAGTACTTGGGCACCAAGTTTGATATTCACGGTGGGGGATTGGATCTTCGCTTCCCGCATCACGAAAATGAACTAGCTCAGTCGAGAGCTGCAGGGCACGAATTTGCAAACTTCTGGCTCCACAACGGACTGGTAAATGTCAACGGCCAGAAGATGAGTAAATCCCTCGGTAATTCAATTCTGGTTAGTGATGTGCTCACCGACGCAAATGCCCTAGCACTTCGCTACTACCTTGGTTCAGCACAGTATCGATCAGTGCTGGATTACAACGAAGGTGTACTTGCCGAAGCAGAATCAGCCCTGGAGCGAATTAGGACTTTCTTGGATCGAGCCGCTCGCGCTCTCAGCGAAAAAGGTTTACTTGCAAAACTCGAGCTAGATCAGGGAGCGTTTCCGGACAAGTTCACCTCTGCCATGAATGAAGACTTGAATATTCCTGCAGCTCTAGCGGTATTGCACGAGAGTGTCCGTGAAGGTAATGCCAGCCTCGATGAACAGCTCCCTCACCAGGCAGCTCGCAACTATGCTGAAGTGTTGGCAATGGTGGATGTTTTGAACATCAACCCAACAGCTAAGTTCTGGCAAGGATCTGGTTCGCAAGCCGCGATGAGCGCACTGGATGGCCTGGTTCGATCTCTGATTGAAGAGAGAAACGTTGCAAGGGATAGCAAAGATTTCAAAACTTCTGATCGCATCCGCGATCAGCTAAAAGCAGTTGGTGTGACTCTTGAAGACTCGTCCGGCTCGACCCATTGGAACCTAGATGCCTAGCAAACCGATTCGACCAGGAGCCGCTAAGGGCAAAAAGGGACCGAACGTTGGTACCGGTGGCCACGGCCGCAAAAAGCTCGAGGGCAAGGGCCCAACCCCTAAAGCCGAGGATCGTAAAGGCCACAAAGCTTTTAGAGCGAAAAAATCTGCGGACAAAAAAAGAGCTACCGGAGTAAGAGTTTCCCGCAAGGGTGAATTTGTTGCATCGGGACCAAAGACCGCCGGTGTTGCAGGCGCTGCTGCCAGAAAAGGCAGGCGCATAACCAAAACCTCCGAGAACTTTGAAGTTCTATCGGGAAGAAACTCAGTGGTCGAGGCTTTGCGCGCCAAGGTTCCGGCTACCGCTTTGTATCTTGCATCGAGAATCGAAATGGATGATCGCGTCAAAGAAGCAATCACTTTGGCCAATTTGCGCAAGATTCCAATCAACGAAGTCACTCGTCCAGAAATCGATCGTCTAACAGGATTTGATTCTGTTCATCAGGGAGTTGCACTTCAGGTGCCGCCATACAATTACTCTCACCCGATGGAGCTACTAGATAAAGTCTTAGCTCGCGGATCCAAGCCATTGTTTGTTGCATTAGATGGAATCACAGACCCGAGAAACCTCGGAGCAATTATTCGCTCGGTTGCCGCCTTCGGAGGTCACGGTGTAATCCTCCCGCAGCGCCGCTCAACCGGAGTGACAGCTGCAGCCTGGAAAACTTCAGCAGGAGCTGCAGCCAGGGTTCCGGTTGCATTAGCTGGGAACCTGAATGCAACTTTAAAGGAATTCAAAAAGCGGAAGTTGTTTGTGGTGGGACTTGACGGAGGCGGCGATGTTTCGCTTCCAAAATTCAATCTTTCAAATGAGGGCTTAGTTTTAGTGATTGGTTCTGAAGGAAAAGGTTTATCTAGATTGGTTCAGGAAAACTGCGACACTGTCTTGTCTATCCCGATTGCCAAGGAAACTGAATCCTTGAACGCTGGAATTGCGGCATCTGTGGCTTTGTACGAGATCTCAAAGTCCCGCCCGAAGCTTTAGACCTTATCGCGCCAGTCGCCTTTTTCTTCCTCGTCAACTTCGATATTTCCTGAGGGAATCGAGGTAGGCAGGATTATGGCTTCAGTCATAGGGCCAATAAGCGCCTCTTCGTCACGCCGGTGAGCAAGCACATTCTCAACGTAGGAATTCACGGCGTCAGCTAACGGGACTCCTTTTTGCTGGTTTTCCGCGAGTGTCGCGCGATGCTCAAGCACCTGATGGAACACCTCGGCTGGCTCAAGCTTGCCGGAGTACTCGCGTGGAATGGCCTTCACAACCGGTTCAAATACTTCGCTTAGCCAGCGGTGCGCCATTACCTCTTCATCCGCTTCGGCATCAAATTTGACTTTGAAAGCATCAAGGTCATTCAATAATCTTCTAGCTTGATTTTCTTCAACGTCTAATCCTGTTAAGCGTATTAGTCTTCGGGCATGGTGGCCTGCGTCAACAACTTTTGGCTGAATCTTGACGCTGCGTCCATTTTCTTCTGTTTTGATCATCAGCTCTTCAATATCGAAACCAAGTTCGTTCAGTCTTTCAACCCGCTTAGTGATTCTCCAGCGCTCGTCTTTACTGAAGACTTCTGCGGCAGTTAGTTCAACCCATAGCTCCTGGTACTTTCTTACAATTCGCTCGCTAGTGGCGTTTGGATCAACTCCTGGCTTGGCCCGTCCGCTAGCAACCAAATCCATTAGCTCACCAGCGATATTGACTCTTGCAATTTCCAAGTCATTTTCGCGCTGGCCGTTCGAGAGCCCAGAATCGTAAAGCTGTCCGGTTTCAGCATCGACTAGATACGCCGCGAAGGAACCTGCATCTCGCCTAAATAATGTGTTGGAAAGAGACACGTCGCCCCAGAAAAATCCTGCGATGTGAAGGCGAACTAGCAACAGAGCCAATGCATCCACAAGTCTCGTTGCGGTTTCAGGTCGTAGACCCTGGGACCACATCGCACGATAGGGAAGAGAAAATTTCAGGTGTCTTGTGATTAGCACCGCAGGCAGCTCATTGCTGTTCTCATCTGTGCGGTTTTTGATGATTGCAAAAGGCTCTACGCACGGAACATCCAGTTTCTGAAGGCTCTTGAGCATTTCGTATTCGCGCACGGCAAGTTCAGGCAGAGTTTCTTTTATTGCAATTACGTAGCTGCTGAGATGCGCGAATCGAACGGTATGCCTAGACAAACCCTTGGGAAGTGCCGCGATGTTCTCTTCCGGCCACTGCTCCAAAGGCAAATGCCACGGCAAATCCAGCAGAGCTGGATCGACCGTGGCAGCCTTTATATCTAATGCTTGGGCCATTGAGTTAGTTCAGGCGCTCTCCGGTTACAACATCGAACAGGTGCATGATGCCGCCCTCAGGCTTTAGGAAGACGGCCTCTCCCTTGTGCGGGTGGTTGCGACCGTCAACACGTGAAACAAGTTCAGTACGAGCTCCATCAACGGTTGCCGATCCGTATAGGAATCCATCGGAGCCAAGTTCTTCAACAACGTCGACCTCAACTGAGATTCCCTCGCTCTTGGAAACAGTTAGGTTTTCAGGTCTTACACCCAAGGTCACTAGCTTGGCAGTGGTCTTTGACAGTACTGACTTGTCAATCTTGACTACGGTATTTCCGAACTGAACGCCGCCATCGACGATTGGCAGCTGAAGTAGGTTCATGGCTGGTGAGCCAATAAATCCTGCAACAAATACGTTCTTTGGAGTTTCGTAAAGCTCTCTAGGGGTGGCTACCTGCTGCATCACTCCGTCCTTCAATACTGCTACACGATCACCCATGGTCATAGCTTCAACCTGATCGTGGGTTACGTAAACGGTTGTGACTCCCAGGCGACGCTGAAGCGAAGCAATCTGAGTACGAGTCTGAACTCTGAGCTTGGCGTCCAAGTTCGATAACGGCTCATCCATTAGGAAAACCTGAGGCTTACGAACAATTGCGCGACCCATGGCAACGCGCTGGCGCTGTCCACCGGAAAGTGCCTTCGGCTTGCGGTTGAGGTATGGCTCAAGATCTAGCAGCTTGGCTGCATCAAGAACACGCGCTGCGCGCTCTTCTTTTGCAACTCCTGCAATCTTCAGCGCGAAACCCATGTTCTCTGCCACTGTCATGTGTGGGTACAAAGCATAGTTTTGGAACACCATTGCGATGTCGCGATCTTTTGGTGGGATGTTGGTGACGTCGCGGTCACCAATCAGGATCGCTCCACCGTTAACTTCTTCAAGTCCTGCGAGCATTCGCAAGGTGGTGGATTTTCCACAACCGGAAGGACCAACTAGAACTAGGAATTCGCCATCGGCGATTTCTAGATCAATTGCGTCTACAGCGGGTGCGGTGCCGCCCGGGTATGTTCGGGTGGCTTTATGGAACTTAACTGATGCCATTATGTATCTCCTTCACCGGCAGGTACGTGCCGGACGATCCTTAGTGAATTCGCTCAGCAGAGCCCTGCCGAGTACTTCCATTATCCCACCGCTTTAGGCCCCAAGCACAGGGCCTTCAGGGGTCTAAAACCTGTTGTAAACTACCCAAATGACCACAAATACCCCAAGACCAACCAGATCAGAGCAGCGTGAAGCCGCCCGTGCCAAGGCCAAAGCCCTCAGGGAGCAGCAGCAAAAGGGCGATAAGCGCAAGCGCGTGTTTATCCAGCTTGGAATCGCCGCTTCGGTGATTGTGGCCGTGGGAGCCGTCGCATTAACAATCTTTAGCGCCAGCACTCAATCCACTGCAGTCCCAACCAATTCGACCTTCAACGACGGAGTCAAGGTTGGAACCGACCTAAAGGTGTTCACGTCAGAATTCACCCCAGCCCCTGCCCCAGGAGAAACTCCTGTGGAGATCATCATTTATGTCGACTACCAGTGCCCGATTTGTGCAGTGTTTGAGCTTCCAAACAGCGAGCAGATCAAGAACTGGGTTGCCTCAGGAATGGCAACGGTTGAGATGCACGCCCTTTCGTTCCTAGATGGCCGTGGCTCACCGAACGCATTTTCTTCCAGAGCTGCAAATGCAGCCCTGTGTGTTTCAGAGCACTCACCAGATAACTTCTTCGAATACAACACCCGACTGTTCAAGTCCCAGCCCACCGAAGGCGCCCCGGGACCTGAGAATGCTGAGCTGATTAGCTTCGCCGAGGAAGTCGGGGCCAGCAACATTGACCTGATTTCCAGTTGTATCAATGAGAAGGCTTTTGGAAACTGGATTAAAGACTCAACCGAACGAGCTCTAACCGAGCCGATTCCGGGTACTGCCATTCAGGTCAGTGGAACCCCAACCGTTTTGGTAAACGGCGAAC
>JBILXL010000047.1:0-8741 GCA_044378505.1 Rhodoluna sp.
TTTTGCTTTTGCTGCTTGCAGCAGCATCGGTGCCTGGATCGATTTACCCGCAACGCTCAGCTGATCCAAACGGAGTCGCTAAGTATTTTGATGAGAATGCGCAGCTTGCTGAAGTGTTGGATATTTTCCAACTGTTCGATGTCTACACATCGATTTGGTTCTCAGCAATTTACATTCTTCTATTCACATCCCTTGTAGGCTGCGTGCTGCCTAGAACCAAGATTCACTTTGAGGCACTCAAGGCGCAGCCAGTTCAAACCCCAACTAATCTTTCGCGCATGCCTGTTTTCGAAAGCACAACTGCAACCAATGGAATCGATCCAATTGAAAAAGGAATGCAGATTCTCAAAAAACAGCGCTATCGCGTGATTCGCCGCGGGGATTCGATTAGCGCTGAAAAGGGCTACCTACGTGAAACCGGCAACCTGGTCTTTCACTTTTCTCTAGTTGGTGTGCTGATAGCAATCGGAATCGGTGGAGGCCTTAGCTTCTCAGGCCAGCGAGTTCTCGCCGAAGGCGACACCTTTGTGAACAACCTCGCAGGCTTTGATTCACTTTCCCCAGGTACCTTCTTTAATCCAGATAACTTGTCCCCAATCAGCGTCACTCTAGACAAATTTGAAGTTGACTACGACTTTGCCAATGAAACCAACATCGGAGCCCCACTTGATTTTCGAGCTACCGTCACAGTTCGAAGCCCAGAAGATCAGGTCGGTAAGACCGCTCTGGTTCGAGTCAACGACCCGCTAGATGCCACCGGTGCCAGTGTCTATTTGACTGGTCACGGCTATGCGCCACAGGTGACCATTCGAGATGCCAATGGGGACATTAGCTACTCGGGTGCAACTGTTTTCTTGCCGCAGGATGGCAACATGACTTCGATTGGAATCATCAAGGTTCCAGATAATCTGCCGGAGCAAATTGGAATAGTAGCGTTTTTCTATCCGAGCGTGATTGAACTATCTAGCGGCGCATACACGTCAATTTTCCCTGGCGTAATCGATCCGCTTGTTTCCCTAAACGTTTACACCGGTGACCTGGGACTCGATAGCGGAATTCCGCTGAATGTTTATGCGCTCGATACCGATCGCTTGACTCAGGTTGCTGGTCGAGGAACCCCGAATCCTGCCGTCGAAGTAAAACTTGGCGAGACAGCGGATTTACCAAACGGTCTAGGAACTGTGACTTTCGATGGCATCAAAAGATATGCATCACTTGATATCGCTTACAACCCAGGACAATTCTGGGTCCTGATTTTCTCTCTTCTGGCCTTAGGTGCAGTCACCGTTTCACTTGTGACACCAAGAAGACGTGTCTGGGTGAAAGCAACAGTTGGTGGATTTGAAGTAGCTGCGCTTTCTAAGCGTGATGATCCAAAGCTCGAAGAAGTTGTTAGAGAATTAACTAAAGGCATAAGAAACGGATAATGAATTGACCTCGATCGTTCTGAACGAAGCGCTCTCCCAGCAGTCCCTGCTGGTTGTTTATGCTGCGATGGCAGTTTTTACCTTGGCCTTTTTGGTCTCGGTTTACCACTTGTCTCAAGCTGCCAGCCTGAAGGATAAGAACCTCAAGTCAGTTGTGGCCTTTGAACGTATCGCCTTGGCGCTCACAATTCTTGGAACACTGATTTTGGCCGTTGGTGTATTCATGCGAGGCTTCGCAGCTTCTCGTGTGCCCTGGGCAAACTTGTATGAGTACTCAATTACCGGATCTTTGATTCTTTTGATGATTTACCTCATCTCAGTTCGCTCCAAAGAAGTTCTCATCATGGGAACCTTCGTTGTTGGGTTTGTGCTGCTAGTTCTAGGAACAGCAGTTTCGATTTTCTATGTTCAGGTGGCGTCTTTGATGCCTGCTCTGCAGAGCTACTGGTTGGTAATCCACGTGATGGTTGCACTTTTGGCAACTGGATTTTTCAGCTTGGCTGCAGCTCTGTCCGGCGCTTACCTTTTGAAAACTGCCAACTGGGTAGAAAATGCGAAAACTACTCGCACCAAAAACTTCAAAAAGATCATGGAGATTTTTCCGTCTAAAGAAACTCTCGAAAGACTTGCCTACCGTTTCAACATCATCGGCTTTGTCCTTTGGAGCTTCACATTGATTGCCGGAGCTATTTGGGCCGAGCGTGCCTGGCACCGCTACTGGGGCTGGGACACCAAGGAAGTTTGGACATTCATTATCTGGACGCTATACGCAGGCTACCTACACGCCAACGCAACTCGCGGTTGGACAGGTAAGCGTGCGGTTTGGTTGGGACTGATTGGTTTTGCAGCCGTTGTTTTCAACTTCACGATCGTGAACATGTTCTTCAAGGGCCTGCACGTTTACTCAGGTTTATAACTCAAGCCTCGAGTCCAATAAGCCTTCCGCAACGCTCAAGTCTTGCAATCCACCAGTCGTACCGGTGATCTTCCGCCTTCAAAGTATCCAGTGCAGAAGTTGCAACCTCTGCTCTTCTAACTTCTAACACACCATCAACTGGCTTTAGTGAATCTTTCACCAGATCTCCGACAAAAAGGTTCATGGTTCCAAGACCTGCATCAAAAGTCAATTCCTCTAGGCAAGCTGCGAAGTGAAGTTCTGCGCTCAAGCCGATTGAGGATTGCATCGCACTTGATGGAACAATCGGCAGCTTCGAAGAAGCTGCAATTTGAAGTGCGGCAGCAATTCCACCGAGAGGTGCGCTTTTTAGAACCAAGATGTCCGCAGCCCCGGCAAGCTCAACTGCTAGCGGGTCAGAGGATTTCCTAACCGACTCGTCGGCTGCAATAAGAGTTGTTTGACCGGTCTTGCTAATTTCTATTTTCATTTCGGCAAGCTCTGCGATGGTTGCAACTGGCTGCTCGAAGTACTCAAGCTCGATTCCCTCGAAGCTGAGCTTCTCGAGAAGCTCCATGGCCTGAGAGATGTTGAATCCACCATTGGCATCGAGTCTGATTTTGGCCTCTGGAAATTGGCTCTGAACTTCAAGAATTCTTGCAAGATCATCCGCGATCACTTGACCTTTTTCGGCGGTCTTGATTTTCACGGTTCTGAACTTGCCGGCACGGGTGAGAATCTTTGCAACATCTTGAGGTGCGACAGCAGGCAAGATGGCGTTTACCGGAACGCTTGTGCGTTTTGGGGTAGGAAGATTGCCGAAGCCCCATTCAATTGCAGCGGCAAGCCAGGTGGCTGCTTCCTCATCGGAATACTCGGTGAAGGCTGCCCACTCACTAAAACCGTTGGGTCCTTCAAAGACAAGTAGCTCACGCTCGGTGATTCCGCGGAATTTCGTTCTCAGCGGAATGCTGACTACGCGGGAAGTGGAAACTAGGTCTGAAAGGCGAGGGTTCACATTGTTAGTCTAGGAGTATGGCAAATCAAGTTTCTGAGCTCTTCGACGCTGCAATCTGGCAGCAAGTGGCGGGCTTTGAGAACCAAACCGACATCACCTATCACAGCCACGTGTCTATGGGGGTAGTGCGTATTGCCTTTAACCGTCCAGAAATCCGAAACGCCTTTAGACCAAAGACCGTCGATGAATTAGCCGCGTCTCTCGAGCACGCCAAGAACAATTCCAAAGTTGGAGTTGTTTTGCTAACTGGCAATGGCCCTTCACCAAAAGATGGCGGCTGGGCATTTTCTAGCGGTGGCGATCAGAACGTTCGCGGTAAAGATGGCTACAAATACGCCGACGATGACAACCAGGCAGACCCAGCTAGATCTGGAAGACTGCACATCCTTGAAGTTCAAAGACTTATTCGATTTATGCCAAAGGTTGTAATCGCTCTAGTTCCAGGTTGGGCCGCCGGAGGCGGACACTCACTGAATGTGGTTTGTGACCTTTCTATTGCAAGCATCGAGCACGCCAGATTCAAGCAGACCGATGCTGATGTTGGTTCCTTTGATGCAGGCTTCGGCAGTGCATACCTTGCTCGTCAGGTAGGCCAGAAATTTGCTCGCGAGATCTTCTTTCTAGGTCACGAATACAGCGCCGAAAAGGCAGTTGAGATGGGCGTTGTCAACAAAGCCGTGAAGCACAAAGATCTAGAAAAAGTTGGCGTGGAGTGGGCGGCTGAGATTATGTCCAAGTCACCAACATCTATTCGCATGCTGAAATACGCCATGAACGCAATAGACGATGGTCTAGTTGGCCAGCAGCTGTTCGCTGGCGAAGCAACTAGACTGGCTTACGCCTCCGATGAAGCAGCCGAAGGTCGAGATGCATTTTTGGAAAAGCGCGAACCAAACTGGGCGCCATACCCCTGGCACTTCTAAATCCAAATGACTAAACCGCTTGCGGTTGTTCCCGCCAACGACACCGTAGATGCGCTTTTGGTAATGGCTGATGTTATTGCTGGCAAAAAGGCAATCTTTATTTCACCGGCTGTTGTAAACGGCGAGCAAGCAAGCTTTGATGCTGTTCCAGAAACAGTCGATCACAACATCGCTGCAATTGTTGAAAGTTCTGGCTCAACAGGAACCCCAAAGAGAATTTCAATTTCGACGCACGCTTTGCTGCACGCAGCTCGTGCCGGACAAGAAAGACTGGGGCCACTAGGTCAGTGGCTACTCGCACTGCCGATAAATTTCATCGCCGGCCAGCAAGTTTTAGTTCGCTCACTTCTTGCCGATCAGCAACCGGTAATTATGAATACCGCAGTTCCATTTACTCCTGAAGCTTTTTTGAGATCGACGCTTCTGATGCAACATGAAAACAAATACACCTCGCTGGTTCCCTACCAGCTAGCCAAGTTGGTATCCGACGCTGAGAACGACAAAGTGTTGCTTTCGGCACTTCGAAGCTTTCGAGCAATCTTGGTTGGTGGACAATCCACCCCGGAAGAGCTTCGATACAAAGCGTTGGATATGGGCATCAGAGTTATCGTCAGCTACGGAATGACTGAGACAGCCGGAGGTTGTGTGTTTGACGGTGTTCCGCTTGATGGAGTGCGACTAAAGATTGCACCGGATTCCAGGTTGTTGATTTCTGGAAAAACTCTTGCCGAAGGCCAGGACGATTGGATCTTCACTAATGATCTCGCTGAACTATCTCCTGAAGGAAAACTAAACATCATTGGTCGAGCTGATCGAGTGATTGTCTCCGGTGGACTGAAGATTTCCCTAGAAAGAGTTGAGTATCTAGGTTCCGAGCTTCCAGGGGTTGAGCAAATCGCAGCTGTGGCAATCCAGGATGAAACTTGGGGAGAGCGCGTTGGAATTGCCTATGTTGGTTCACCTGAAGTTGCAGATGATATTGCTAATCAACTTGCGCACCTGTTGGGTCCTGCCGGAAAGCCAATAAGGGTTGTTCGCGTGGATAAACTACCTAAGCTTCACACCGGCAAAACCGATAACAAGTTGGTAGCCCAACTTTTTAGTCAGGAGTAATCAAGTGAAATCAAACAAGCTAGCACTTTGGGTTGAGGGAGCAAGACTTCGCACCTTGCCGCTTGCTATTGCACCGGTAGCAATTGGTGCCGGAGCTGCTGACTCGGTTCAGGCTTTTGATCTAACTCTTTCTGCCCTTGCACTTGCCGTTGCGCTATTTTTGCAAATCGGCGTAAACTACGCCAACGATTATTCGGATGGCATCAGAGGCACCGATGACTATCGAGTTGGACCACTTCGGCTAACAGGATCTAAGTCGGTAAGACCCGAGGCTGTAAAGCTTGCTGCGTTTGCATTTTTTGGTTTAGCAGCTGCCTCTGGTCTTGCAATTGTTTTGATCACGGGAATGTTTTGGTTGATAGCGGTGGGTCTTGCGGCAATTGTTGCAGCTTGGTTTTACACAGGAGGAAAAAACCCATACGGCTACGCAGGCCTGGGTGAGCTTGCGGTATTTGTCTTTTTTGGGCTGGTTGCAACCATCGGAACTACTTTCGTTCAAGTTGGCTTCATTGAATTCAATGCGGTACTAGGCGGCATTGCCTCAGGGCTGTTTGCCTCGGCCGTATTGATGGTGAACAACATTAGAGATATTGAAACTGACAGGCTGGCTTCCAAGAAGACCCTTGCGGTAATGCTTGGCAAAAAAGCAGCCACTGGATTGTTCCTTGTGATGATCTGGACACCGTTTGTGATTCTTAACCTTTTCACACTGTTGTATCCAGCGACTCTGATGGGATTTGCAAGCTTGTTGCTGGTTGCTCCGGCGACACTCATTGTTTTGACCGCGAAAACTGCGAAAGAACTGATTTTGGTTTTGAAGCTGACCAGCTTTGCTTCGTTGGCTTATGCCCTGGCCCTTGCGGCTGGGCTATTTATTGTCTTCTTTTGAATCCAGGATGGCGTTTTCAACGTCAGCGTCGGTATCTGGAACCCCATCATTTTTGTCTCGACGGGTTCGCTTATAGATTTCGGTCGAGAGGGCGTCGCGCTGCTTAGTCAAGAAAACCAGTGACACAGCCAGGGCCAGAACGCCAGCTATTAGCGCGGAATAGATTCCCTCGAATCCCAGCAGCAAAAATACTGTCAGGAATAGGGCAAACAGGCCGATTCGAGCGGAAATGAAGACCAGCCAGAGTTTTTTCACAGTTACATTCTAAGTTTGTCTCTCGCTTAGGCTTTACCTATGCCCCTAAGACTGTTGATCTTCATCGCCGTAGTTTGGTTGCTGTTCACGGTGTTTGTAACTGTGTTTGCGGCAAGCGCAAACAAGAACGAGGTTAGAAACCTACCTAAGTGGTTGTGGGTTCTAATCTGCTTGGGTGTGCCAATTGTTGGTGGACTTCTATACCTGGTTCTTGGTCGCCCGCTCGGCGGACCAAAATCTCGTGGCGGCAAATCCAGAGTTGTCGCACCTGATGATGACCCAGCATTTCTTCGTGACCTTTCAAGCAAGCTGGAGCCCAAGGACGAAAAGCCAACAGAACCTGAAGCTAAAGACCAAAAAGATGAAGACCCAGAGTCTGATTCGAAGGACAAGTCCTAACATTGCTTCCAGTCGCTAGTCAGACATTTTCGGCCCACCTCATGGCCGCACTTACCGAGCTCGAAGTTGAACAGGCTTTTTTATCTCCAGGCTCAAGATCCCAGTCGCTAGCAATCGCCGCCCAGCAACTTCATGACGTTGACCGACTAACTCTTCGAGTTCGTATCGATGAGCGCTCGATGGGCTTTACAGCTTTGGGAGCAGCTAGGGCAACTGGCATGCCAGTTGCCATCATCACAACATCCGGAACGGCGGTTGCTAACTTGCTTCCAGCCGTGCTGGAAGCTCACCACAGCGGTGTTCCACTGATTCTTTTAACCGCAGACCGACCAAAAGAACTTCGAGGCGTGGGAGCAAACCAGACCACCAACCAAGTTGGAATCTTTGGAGATGCAGTTAGATTCTGCGAAGACATCGAAGCACCAAGTGGCGATGTTGATTTGGATGCAGTAAGAGCACTTGCCGAAAGAGCAGTGTCAGTTGCGATGGGTGATTTCACTCACCGCGCAGGACCGGTGCACCTAAACATTTGCTTTAGGGAACCATTGTCTTCGTTGACACCAGACGCAGCCGATATTTACACCGGCGCTGAGTTTCCTGAAGAAGAACCGCAAATACCAAGCTTTGCAATTTTGAACGGGGAAGTTAACACCGTCGTTGTTGCCGGAGCAGAAGCTGGCATGTTGGCGCTGGAGGCAGCCGAAGCATTCGGTTGGCCGGTATTCGCCGAGCCAAGCTCGCGCTGTCGCTATGGAGCTAACTCGATTGTGGCTTACCCGGCTTTACTTGCTGAAGATCATGAACTTACAAACAAAATTGAAAGGGTTGTGGTTTATGGCAAACCAACTCTTTCCCGTGAGGTGCAAAAACTTATTGCCAGGGAAGATATCGAACTGATCGTAGTTAGATCAGAGCTAACCGGTTTATTCAACCCCTACGGCAACGCAACTGAGATTGTTGACGACCTGACGGTAAACGGAGAAGTTAGCAGCGAGTGGTTAGCCAGGTGGCGAGTAGCTTCTCACAATTGGATTTCAGCCCAGACCTACAACACCGGTCTCGACCGAAGAAAAGTCATCGAACTTGTTTACCAAGCCTCGCAGTTAGATGACGCGATTGTTCTTGGAGCATCTCGAATGATTCGCGAAGCAGACACTTGGGCTCCATCAAAGCCAATTCAGGTTTTTGCTAACCGTGGACTATCTGGAATCGATGGCACTATCGCAACAGCTACCGGTATCGCCCTTAGCTCTGAAGGAGCTTTCACCAGAGTGGTGCTTGGCGATCTGACACTGATTCACGATGCCAGCTCAATGATTGAAGATCCCGAAGAGAGCATCAATTTGCAACTGATCATGGTGAATGATTCCGGTGGAAGCATCTTTGAAAAACTTGAAGTCTTTGAAGCAGTCGAGCAAGGTACCTTTGATCGAATTTTCCGCGCCGGTCAAAAGATTGACTACTGGTCGTTAGCTAACGCTTATGGATTTGTTTACATCACGCCAACTAATGAACAAGAACTGCTCGATGCACTTGCGACGGCTGGTCGAGTGCTAATCGAAATCAAGCTTTAGCTAAGCGCGCCTCTAATGGGTGCAAACTTCAGCTCTGTTTCATCAAGCTCATCTTCAGGTTCTGAATCGGCAACCAATCCGCAACCGGCAAACGCTGTCAAAACATTTTGCTCAATGAATCCACCGCGTAGCGCAATTGCCCATTCGCCATCACCGTCGGCACCAATCCATCCAACCGGACCTGCATAGCCGCCGCGATCAAATGGTTCAAGCTCTGCAATAAGTGCTTGGGCGCTTGCTCTTGGAGT
>JBILXL010000048.1:0-8231 GCA_044378505.1 Rhodoluna sp.
TACAGCACGATTGTGTCTTCACGCTTAATTCCCAGACGCGACATAACTGCGGCAAAACCTTCACCGTCGATGTAGTCACGGGTGTCTTTGTCGTTCAAATCTGTGTGCCAGTCAATCTTGCGGGCGGTAGGAATGTGGCCGGTTTGGTAAAGCAGAACATCCTCGTCGGATTCCAAGACCACTAGACCTTCGGAACCCAAGTTCTGGGAAAGCCATTCGGTGCTAACCAGTGCTCGCGGATTCGCGTACGCGGCAAATTTGGGACTGTTGTCTATGCTGATTGGCAACTTGTTCTCCTTGTAGACTGAGGGCTTGTTCGGGACCACACTAGGCGGTGTCATTGTCAACCACTTCAGGGGCTATTTGTTCCCTGGTTGAAATTCAACCCAATCCCAGTTTGTCAGAGGTACTCAGTCAGCTGGTACCTCCTAGAGAGTTTACCAAAGCCCGCTTCGATAACTACCTGCCAGATTCATCTTTTCCTTCTCAGGCCGCAGCGGTTGCCTCCGCAAGAGAGTTTGTTCGACCATCTAGCCTCAAGGGATTTTTCTCGAGATCAAAAACGACGCAAAGCACAGGAATCTACCTCGACGGTGGCTTCGGCGTTGGTAAAACACATTTGCTGGCTTCGATCTGGCACGATTTCAAGGGAACCAAGGCATTCGGTAGTTTTCTTGCCTACACCAGCCTTATTGGCCTTCTTGGTTTCGCCGATGCCCTAAAACAGCTTTCCAACTATGAACTGTTGTGTATCGATGAGTTTGAGCTGGACGATCCAGGGGACACCATGTTGATGTCTAGGCTGCTTAGCGAACTCGGAGCCAAGGGCATCAGGTTCGCAGCAACTTCCAACACACCTCCTAACGCTCTAGGGCAGGGTCGATTCGCGGCCAAGGATTTTGCAAGAGAGATTGCGGCGATGTCGGATCGCTTCTTGATTGTTAGCGTTGACGGCGAGGACTACCGCCATCGCCCAGTCGACGGACACACCCAGGCCCTTGGCGCCGGTGACTACATGAGTCAAGTTGAACAGAAGGTCTCCGAAGGTCAGTTGGTTGCAGTTGATGAATTCGACAAATTACTTGCTCACCTAGCAAAAGTTCATCCATCAAAGTTTCTAAAACTTATTGATGGGGTCGATTCTGTCGTTCTAACCAACGCTCACGTTCTAACCGACCAATCAGCAGCCCTGAGGTTCGTTTCTTTTGTGGACAGGCTGTACGAATCTCAAGTCAGCATAAGCTCAACAGGGGTTGGGCTTACGGAGGTTTTCTCCTCAGAGTATTTATCTGGCGGATACAAAAAGAAGTATCTGAGAGCTATTTCGCGGATCGGTTCTTTGACTTCGTCTTTTTAGTCTTGGGCTTGTTCTTTAGATGCCAACGAGCACGCAGCCAGAGTAAAGCTCCGCCGGCACCCATTGCCACAAATGATCCCAGTAAGACTCCAAGAACTGCTTGTGCGTAAAGTTCTTGATTGCCTAAAAATGCCAGGTGAGCCATCAATAGCGAGACGGTGAATCCAACCCCGGCCAACAAACCCAACGGAATCAAGTCAAATATTCCAAGCGGGAGTCGGTCCCTGGGTTTGAGAAGTTGGTTGGCAATCACTGCTGCGATCGAAATGCCAACAACTTTTCCAACCGCAAGCCCGAAGAAGATTCCTGTAAAGACGTTGTTTGAATCGCCGGTCATGGTAGGAATGACAACCGCAACTGCGGTGAAAGCAAATATCGGAAGAATCAAGAAGTTTGTCGCCGGTTGCACCTTAGCAATCACACCGTGAGCACGAGTCGCAGGAATCAGCACTCCCAGCAAGACTCCTGCGATGGTCGCGTGGACACCTGATTGGTAAACGGTGTACCAAAGAATGATTCCGAAACCCGCTCTGATAAGCCACTTATCTTTGGAGCGGGACATCTCAGCAAACCTAAAGGCAATAGCGACAGCAATGCAGGCCAGGAGCCAGGTCGGCTGGGCATCGGCGGTGTAGAAGATTGCGATGATGGCGATTGCGACCAGGTCATCAAATATAGCCAGCGCCAAAAGGAAAATTCGCGCCTCTTTTGGCATTCCTCTTCCGAAGATTGCCAATAGTCCAAGTACAAAGGCGATATCAGTAGCGGCAGGAATCGGCCAGCCCACAATTGCCTCTGTTCCCCAATTTAAGTAGGCATATATCGCTGAAGGAACCGCAACACCGGCGATCGCGGCAACCACAGGAACAAGCGCCCGCTTTGGACTGGAAAGAGTTCCAGTAGTTAGTTCATATTTGAGCTCAAGGCCCGCCACAAAGAAAAATACTGCAAGAAACAGATCCGAAACCACGTGGCCAAGGGTGATGTTTATGTTGATCAAATCAAGATTGAGCTTGAAATCGATGGCGTTTAGCACCGGCTGACCGAAAGGTGAATTTGCCAACAGCAATCCAACCATCGCGGCAAACATCATCACTAAAGCGGCGTTTCTTTCTGATTTCATAGACCCAAAATACCCTGAATCTGGAAACAAAGATTTCACCTCGAGGGCAATCTTGAAACAATTCGGAAACCTACAACACCCTTTCCTGAAACACACCAGGGCCAGAATGGCCCCAAGCACCAAAGCGGTGTGGTTCAGAATTTGAAAGGAACTCGAATGGAACAGGGAAACACTGCGTTCGTGCTCTTCTCCGCCGCTCTGGTGCTTTTGATGACACCTGGCCTAGCTTTCTTCTATGGAGGCCTTGTAAAGGCCAAATCGGTAGTTAGCATGATGATGCTCTCCTTCGGCTCGCTCGCGCTGATTGCTGTGCTCTGGGTGCTTTACGGATACGCCATTACGTTCGCCGATGTAGGCGATGTTGGATGGATTGGCATCCCTCACGTCATTGGAATTGACACCGCTGCCCTTGGACTATCGGCTCAAGTGGCGGACGCCGCAGCTCCGGCAGGAAGCATTCCAGAACTAGCTTTCGTTGCCTTCCAGGCAACGTTCGCGATCATTACTGTGGCTTTGATCTCGGGAGCAATCGCAGACCGAGCTAAGTTTGGCGCTTGGATGGTGTTTGCTGGCTTGTGGGCAACATTGGTCTACTTCCCAGTTGCGGGATGGGTTTTCAACTTCACTCCGGAAGACGATGGCGGCTGGATCGTAGACAAGCTTGGCGCTATTGACTTCGCAGGTGGTACAGCTGTCCACATCAATGCTGGAGCTGCTGCATTAGCACTAGCAATTGTGCTGGGTAAGAGATTTGGATTCTCAAAGGGAATCATGCAGCCTCACAACGTCCCATTGACTCTTATTGGAGCTTCACTTCTTTGGTTCGGTTGGTTCGGCTTCAACGCCGGTAGCCAACTGGCTGCTGATGGTGTTGCCGCTTTGGCTGTTGTGAACACCATTGCTGCTCCAGCTGCAGCCATGCTGGGCTGGATCACCGTTGAAAAGATTCGTCACGGCAAAGGAACTTCCATTGGTGCAGCCTCAGGCGTTATTGCTGGCTTAGTGGCCATTACACCAGCGGTTGCATCCGTCGAGCCGGTCTGGGCGATCGTACTTGGACTAATTTCTGGAGTGATCTGTGCCTTGGCAATCGATATGAAGTTCAGCTTTGGTTTTGATGACTCTCTGGATGTAGTTGGAATCCACTTAGTTGGAGGAATCATCGGAACACTAGCTATCGGTGTCTTTGGTACTGGCGTAGGAGCGCTATTTGGCTTCGGTTTTGGTCAACTATGGGCGCAGCTAATCGGTGCTGGAGCGGTACTTATCTATAGCTTCGTAATGGCACTGGTAATTGGATTTGCCATCGAGAAAACTATGGGCTTCAGGGTTAGAGCAGAAGACGAGATTGCCGGAATCGATACCGTGGTCCACGGAGAAGAGGCATACGCCTTCGCTCGAGGCAAAGACTAAGTAAGTACAAACCAAAGCGGGGGCCTTATCTGGTCCCCGCTTTGGCGCTTAACGACTAGGCACGCCCCTGGGGATGTGGCAGGGAAGTGCGATTTGAGTTAGAGTAGCCAAGCAACTTAGGTTGTTAGCGGATGTGGCTCAGTGGTAGAGCATCACCTTGCCAAGGTGAGGGTCGCGAGTTCGAATCTCGTCATCCGCTCGCAGTGGTGAAACCCCACGCATCGGTGGAGTGGCCGAGAGGCTAGGCAGCGGCCTGCAAAGCCGTCTACACGGGTTCGAATCCCGTCTTCACCTCCGAGTAAAAAAGGAAATGGGCGATTGGCGCAGTGGTAGCGCGCTTCCCTGACACGGAAGAGGTCACTGGTTCGAACCCAGTATCGCCCACGCACACACACTGGCCCAAGAATTGATTCGAGGAAGAGCTTGCCAAAGCGAAGCGACTACGACCTCGTTCTAATTGGTGGCGGAATCATGAGCGCCACCCTCGCTGTAATCCTGAAGCACCTAAACCCAGATCTAAAGCTTGTGGTGCTGGAGCGGCTTACGAAAATTGCTGAGGAATCATCAAACGCCTGGAACAATGCCGGGACTGGTCACGCCGCTCTTTGTGAATTGAACTACATGCCGGATAGTTCCGATGGGAGTATTCCCTCAGCAACTAAGGCAATTGCAATCAACCAGCAATTCCAGGAATCAAGAGAATTCTGGGCAAATCTGGTTCAATCCGGCGTTATGAAATCACCAGAGACTTTCATTCACTCGATTCCCCACATGACATTTGTTCAAGGGTCAAAAGACGTTAACTATCTTAAGCGTCGTTTTGAAGCATTAAAGAACCAACCACTTTTTGCAGGCATGGAGTTTTCGGATGATCCCGAGCAAATCGCAAAGTGGGTTCCTCTGATGCTTGAAGGTCGCCGCGAACAGGCCATGGCAGCAACTCGAATTGAACAAGGAACCGATGTTGATTACGGAGCGATCACCAGGCAACTGTTTGACTGGCTTGTTCAGTCGGGAGTTGAGGTGTTGACCTCGCACGAAGTTTCAAAAGTAAAAAGAATAGGTGACGGTTGGGCGATTCGTGGAAAACACGGAAACCAAGGCTTTTCAGTTCAGGCGCCAAAAGTTTTTGTTGGCGCCGGCGGTTGGGCGTTGAAGTTGCTTCAGAATTCTGGAATCAAGGAAATCTCTGGTTTTGGCACATTCCCGGTAAGTGGTCACTTCCTAAAAACTGAAAATCCGGATCTTGTTGCAAAACATCAAGCCAAGGTCTACTCACAAGCAGCTGTTGGAGCACCTCCGATGTCGGTGCCTCATTTGGACACCCGCATCATTGATGGAAAATCTTCTCTTTTGTTTGGACCGTTTGCGGGATTGAACTTGAAGTTTCTCAAACACGGTTCGATTCTGGATCTACCAAAGTCCTTGCGCTTTGCAAATCTGCTCCCATATATCTCAGTGGCTCTAACAAATTTCCCACTGGTGGTCTATTTGATCAAAGAGATTGCGAAATCCCCAAAGCAGAAAATTGCTAGCCTTCGCGAATTCGTGCCAAACGCAAAATCAGGGGATTGGGAGCTCTATGAGGCTGGACAGCGCGCCCAAGTTATCAAACCCAAAGGACTTTCCGGCTCACTGCAGTTCGGAACGGAAGTGATCAGCTCATCCGATGGATCGATTGCTGGATTGCTTGGAGCATCGCCTGGTGCATCGGTAGCGGTGCGAGTGATGCTGGATGTGGTGCAGAGGATTTATCCTGCTGAGTTTCAGAAGTGGCAACCGGGAATCAAGGCCTTGGTGCCAAGTTACGGGCTTGAGCTAAACGATGACGCACAGCTTGCGGCGGCTTCTCTGGTGCGAACCGCCAGAGCGTTAAAGCTCAAGGCTTAGCCGACTGCAACTCCAAGTGCCGTTCCGATGGCATAGGCAATTCCCATAGTTAGTAGTGACACGACAACGTTTCGAGCAACGGCGCGGAGTGGTTTTGCTCGTCCAATCTTGGCTCCAAAGTATCCAGTCAAGGCAAGTGCGACTACTACTGAAACAACAGTTGCGATCTCGCGGTATTCAATCCAAGGTCCAGAAATAGCAACAATCGGCAAGACTGACCCCAAAGCAAATGCAATAAACGATGCAATGGCGGCGGCTTTTGGAGAAACGTGCTCGTCCGATGAAATACCCAGCTCCGCTTCGGCATGAGCTCTGATCGGGTCGGTTGCTGTGAGCTCTTGGGCGATCTCGAGTGAGAGCTTCTCCGAAATTCCCCGATTCTGATAGTAGCTAGCTAATTCGCGGAGTTCACCGTCTGGATTGTAATCTAGTTCTTTGCGCTCTTTGTCCAAGGCCGCAATTTCACTATCGCGCTGAGCACTTACTGAGGCATACTCACCTCCGGCCATAGAAATTGAACCGGCAACCAAAGCGGCAATACCCGCAATCAAGATAGGACCACTTTCAACTGTTGCTCCCGCAACACCCATAACTATTCCGGCGGTCGAAACGATTCCATCATTGGCACCCAACACTCCAGCTCGTAGCCAGTTAAGTCTGCGGGCAAGTACCTTACGCTCTTCGGCGCGAGTGTCTATTGGGCTAGTCATGTGTTGTTGATCCTTGAGGTTTGGGTTTCAGGCTACAGGCTACCAAAGCCTGAGTTAGTAGCTGGTTAGGATAGTAAAGCCTTGACCGATTGGAACAATTTTGCCAGAGACCATCGAGCTGACCCTTGAAGGTGCGCCAACAGCAGTTGCTAGCGGCTCGACTGGTTTTGAGGTGTTTCAGGACAAGAAGGTTGTCGCTCAGCGAGTAAACGGGGAACTAAAAGACTTAGCTCATGTTTTATCCGCCGGTGACAAGGTTGAAGCGGTTCTGATTGACTCGACCGATGGCTTGAGCATCCTCAGACATTCAACCGCTCACGTTCTTGCACAGGCAGTCCAGAAGATTAACCCAGATGCGCGCTTGGGAATTGGCCCGCCAATCACTGATGGTTTCTATTACGACTTTGATGTTGCTGAGCCCTTTACACCGGAGTCCCTTAAGGCGCTAGAAAAAGAGATGGATCGAATCATTCGATCCGGCCAACGTTTTGTTCGAAGGGTCGTCTCTGACTCGGAAGCGGCCAAAGAGCTTTCAAGAGAGGCGAACAAACTTGAACTGATTTCGCTCAAGTCCTCTGAGAATCTGGCCGAAGGTGCCGCGGAAGTCGGTTCCGGTGAACTTACAATTTACGACAATGTTGACCCACAATCGGGGGAAGTAGTTTGGAAAGATCTTTGCCGAGGTCCACATCTTCCTAATACCCGCATGATCGGAAACGGCTATGCGCTGACTCGGTTAGCGGCTGCCTACTGGAGAGGCAACGAAGCCAACAAGCAGCTGCAAAGAATTTACGGAACCGCCTGGCCTTCCAAGGATGAACTCAAGGCACATCTTGAACGACTAGAAGAAGCGGCCAAGCGTGATCATCGCCGCCTCGGGGCAGAGCTTGATTTGTTCTCCTTCCCTGAAGAAATTGGATCAGGGCTTGCAGTGTTTCACCCCAAGGGTGGAATCATTCGCAAAGCGATGGAGGACTACTCTCGTGCCCAGCATGAAAAAGCCGGCTACGAATTTGTCTACAGCCCTCACATAACCAAATCGAACGTGTTTGAAACTTCTGGGCATCTTGCTTGGTACTCCGAGGGGATGTTCCCTCCTATGAAGCTCGATGAGGAAGTAGACGCGGATGGGGTAGTCCGCAAAGCAGGACAGGACTACTACCTAAAGCCGATGAACTGCCCGTTCCACATCTTGATTTACAAATCTCAGGCCAGGTCCTACCGCGATCTTCCATTGAGAATGTTTGAGTTCGGGTCGGTGTATCGCTACGAAAAATCCGGTGTAGTTCACGGTCTTACTCGAGTGCGCGGTATGACCCAGGACGATGCTCATTTGTTTGTGACCCAAGAGGACATGGAATCAGAGCTAACTTCTGTTTTGAACTTCGTGCTTGATTTATTGAGGGATTACGGCCTTACAGATTTCTACCTAGAGCTTTCAACCAGAGACCCGGAGAACGAAAAGTTTGTTGGTTCGGACGCCATCTGGGAGGCTGCTACCTCAACACTCGAGAAAGTGGCTACTGATTCCGGCCTCGAACTTGTTCCTGATCCCGGAGGCGCTGCCTTCTACGGTCCAAAGATTTCGGTTCAAGCGCGCGATGCAATTGGCAGAACTTGGCAAATGTCTACTATTCAGCTGGATTTTAATCTTCCTGATCGCTTTGACATTGAGTACACAGCAAGCGATGGAACTAAGAAGCGTCCAGTAATGATTCATCGGGCTCTGTTTGGTTCG
>JBILXL010000049.1:0-7831 GCA_044378505.1 Rhodoluna sp.
TTTGTGCTTCGAACCATCGAAGAGCGCGGCGTAAAGTTCGTGCGACTTTGGTTTACTGACGTAGCTGGAACCCTAAAGTCCGTCGCAATCGCACCAGCTGAGGTTGAGGGCGCATTCGCGGAAGGGTTGGGTTTTGATGGCTCCGCCATCGAAGGCCTATCAAGAAGCTATGAAGCCGACATGCTGGCTCAGCCAGACCCTTCAACTTTCCAGATCCTTCCGTGGCGCGGAGAAATTGACCCAACCGCCAGGATGTTCTGCGACATCATGACCCCAGATGGTCAGCCAGCAGCTGCTGACCCTAGAAACGTTCTTCGTCGTGCATTGGCTAAAGCCAGCGATCTTGGGTTTTCCTTTTACATTCACCCGGAGATTGAGTTCTATCTTCTGAAGTCCTCCCAGATTGGCCCAGAAGGTCCAATTCCGGTCGACAAGGCAGGTTATTTCGACAATGTTCCTGGTGGAACAGCTCATGATTTTAGACGCCGCGCCGTATCGATGCTTGAGCAGCTGGGTATCTCAGTTGAGTTCAGTCACCACGAAGGCGGTCCAGGTCAAAACGAGATTGACCTACGTTACGCTGACGCACTGACCATGGCCGATAACATCATGACTTTTAGAACCGTTATCAAGGAAGTTGCAATCGAGCAGGGCGTTTACGCAACCTTTATGCCAAAGCCTTTCACTGAGCACCCAGGCTCTGGAATGCACACTCACATGTCACTTTTCGAAGGTGACACCAATGCGTTCTACGACGCTAGTGGTCAGTATCACCTGTCCAAAGTCGGAAGACAGTTCATTGCAGGTCTTTTGCGACACGCTCCAGAAATTACTGCGGTCACTAACCAGTACGTGAACTCCTACAAGCGTCTATGGGGTGGCGGCGAGGCTCCAAGCTTTGTTTGCTGGGGTCACAACAACCGCTCAGCTTTGATTCGCGTGCCTCTTTACAAGCCAGACAAAGGCCAGTCCTCGAGAATCGAGTACCGCGCCATTGATTCTGCGGCTAACCCTTACTTGGCTTATGCTCTTTTGCTTGCTGCGGGTCTAAAGGGAATCGAGAACGAGTACGAGCTTCCGGCCGAAACCGAAGATAACGTTTGGGATCTAACTGACTCCGAGCGCCGTGCCATGGGAATTCAGCCTTTGCCACAATCTCTAGATCACGCAATCAGAAAACTTGAAGAGTCTGAACTTGCAGCCGAAACTCTAGGTGAGCAAGTCTTTAGCTACGTTCTTGCAAACAAGCAGGCCGAGTGGTCGGCTTACCGAGCACAAGTGACTCCTTTCGAGCTCAAGCAGAACTTTGAGACCCTCTAGAAACTCATGGCTCTCGAGCGCAACACCTCGCTCTCTGAGCTTGCAGGCTACGGTTTCATCAATTTAGAACCAGCCCTGAAAAACCTCGAAGAGCTTGTCGCGCTAATTGGAGATCGGGCTAGACCAGCACTAGCTTTTGTTGCCAAAGCGCAAAATCCTGATCAATCACTTGAGCTGTTGCTTCGACTCGCCAGAAACCACACCAGTCAACTCAAAGCTTTCGGCTCAAAGGCTAGCCACCTCGAAAGACTCTGTTTGATTCTCGGTGCATCTAGCGCCCTATTTGATTTCTTAGATCGCCACATAGAGAACTTAAGTTTGCTTGAAGGCAAACCAAGCCTTCCGACTCTAGATGATCACTCCAGAGAACTTTTGGCCCAGGCGGGCTCTGTCGCCCAGATTCGCATCGGCTATCGCAAACAGCTAACGAAGATTGCGAGCTTTGATATTGAACAGCTTGACCCCGTTGCAGGGGTAGGTAGCGTTGCTGCAAGCTTGGCTGATCTTGCCGGAGCAACGCTAGATGCCGGACTTACGCTAGCTCGTCAAGAAATCTCAAATTCAGAAAACACAGTGAGTTTTCCAGAATCAGAAGTTTCGGCGACAAAGGTTGCCGTTATTGGTATGGGAAAGTGTGGTGCGCGGGAGCTGAACTACATCTCCGACGTTGACGTGATATTTGTTGGCGAGCCTTCCGGAACTCTTGAATCCTCTAGGGCAATGGAGATCGCAACAAAACTTGTCACGCGAATGATGAGAATCATGGACGAGGTGGGAAACGAGCCCTCGTTGTGGCAAGTGGATGCAAACTTGCGACCCGAGGGAAAATCTGGGGCATTGGTTAGATCTTTAGATTCGCATCAGAGCTACTACGAACGTTGGGCCGAGAGCTGGGAATTCCAAGCACTACTAAAAGCCAGGCCAATTGCCGGAGATCAGGCCCTAGGCGCAGATTACATAGCTCGAATCTGGCCAAAGGTTTGGGAAAGTACGGTTCGAGAGAACTTCGTCGAGTCCGTCCAAAAAATGCGTCAGCGAGTCACCGATCACATTCCCACTAGCGAAGTCGACGCACAAATAAAGCTTGGCCCTGGGGGACTTAGGGACATTGAGTTCACAGTTCAGCTGTTGCAATTGGTTCACGGTCGAAGTGATCAGTCGATCAGAGTCAGGGACACCCTCGGTGCCCTGGAGGCGCTATCAAACGGAAGCTACATCGGTCGCGAAGATGCCGAGCGCTTTAGTGCTCACTACCGCTTCCTAAGACTGCTGGAGCACCGCATCCAGCTCTCGGCAATGCGTCGAACCCACCTGATGCCAACTGACGAGCGCGCTAGGCGCAGCATCGCACGTGCGGTATCTGTCGAGCTAACTGCCGAGCAACTAATCACCCGCTGGGAGAAAGTCAAGCTTGAGGTTAGAGATCTTCATCAGCAACTTTTCTATAGACCACTTCTAAGCGCAGTTTCAGGACTTAGCCAAGAAGATCTTGAGCTCACCAGTGCACAGGCTCAGGACCGCCTGGCTGCAATTGGATTCGGCGATACCAAAGGGGCACTTACGCACATCAGTGCACTAACAACTGGTTTATCAAGAAGAGCGGCAATCCAAAGACAACTCTTGCCGGTCCTACTTCAATGGTTTGCAGAAGGTACCGATCCAGACGCTGCGCTGTTGGCATTTAGAAGGCTCAGTGAAGACCTAGGGGATTCGCACTGGTACCTTCGCATGCTTCGAGATTCTTCCGGAGCAGCCAAGCGAATGACTCAGGTTTTCTCAACTAGTCGTCTAGCCACAAGTCTTTTTGAAAAGATGCCGGAGGCGGCAGCATGGTTCGATAGGGAAGACGAACTGGAGCCAGACACCCTCGATTCCCTCAATGCACAATTCGAAGCAATTGTTTCCAGACACGAGGATGCTGAACTGGCAGCAGCAAGCATTCGAGCCATCAGGCGAAAGGAAACTCTGAGGGTGGCTATGGGTGCAGCTCTTGGAATCATCGATCTTGAGCGCACCTCTCAGGGTCTAACCGATCTAACCGAGAGTTACCTAATCGCAATTCAAGAAATTGCAACCAAGTTCCTGATTGAAAAACAGGGCCCCCTTTGTCACGAACTGGCAATAGTTGCTATGGGTCGCTTCGGAGGAGCCGAACTTGGATTTGGTTCTGACGCCGATGTGATGTTCGTTTACCGGGTGCTTGGAGACGATGTCAATAAAGCTCAAGCTGAAGCCGAGATCCTTGTTTCGGAAATTAGAAGACTCTCAGCAGATCAGAGCTTGGAGTTCGAACTTGATTTGGATCTTCGACCAGAAGGCAAGAATGGCCCGATCGTGCGCTCAATCGATTCTTATGCTGCCTACTACCAGCGTTGGGCTGGCACCTGGGAGTCCCAAGCGCTTCTTCGAGCAAGATTGATTTCTGGCGAGCAGGCAATTGCCTCGGCCTTCGTTGAGTTGATTGACCAGTATCGCTACCCAGAAGTAATTGAGCAGGCCGCCGTTGTTGAGATTCGCCGAATCAAAGCGCGAGTAGAAGTTGAAAGACTTCCGCAGGGAGCCGACCCTAAGCGCCACCTGAAACTTGGCAGAGGTTCCATTAGCGATGTTGAATGGCTTGTGCAGTTGTTTCAGTTGAAGTACGCCAGCGCAAACCCACAAATCCAAACCCCTCACACCCTCCCGGCCTTGGAGCAAATGGAAGCTTGTGGCTTGATCAATAATTCGGATGCCAGAGTATTGAAAGAGGCTTGGGTGCTATCTTCTTCAATTCGCTCAAATGCGATGCTGTACCTGAACAAAAGAACAGATGTGCTGCCATTGGATAGGCAGCAGCTCGAGGGCATAGCTCGGTTAAATGGCTATCCGCGAGGGGGAGCTAGCAGTCTTGAGCAAGACTATCTAGCTGCCACCCGTCGCGGACGCGCTGTTTTTGAGAAGTTGTTCTTCGACTAAACGCCGTAGTAAAGCTCGAACTCGTAAGGGTGAGGTCTCATTGCAAGAGGCGCAATTTCCTTCTCACGCTTGTAGTCGATCCAAGTTTCGATTAGGTCCTTGGTAAATACGTCTCCTGCAAGTAGGTAGTCGTGGTCCTTCTCGAGAGCCTGAAGTACTTCTTCTAGAGTTCCTGGAACCTGAGGGATTAGCTTGGCTTCCTCTGGTGGCAGTTCGTAGAGGTCCTTGTCCACTGGCTCGTGTGGCTCGATGCGGTTTTTGATTCCATCAAGTCCTGCCATCAGCATTGCTGCGAATGCAAGGTATGGGTTTGAAGATGCATCTGGAGCACGGAATTCAATTCGCTTTGCCTTCGGGTTAGTTCCGGTCATCGGAATTCGAATTGCAGCGGAGCGGTTTCCAGCAGAGTAAACCAGGTTCACTGGAGCCTCAAAGCCAGGCACTAGTCGGTGGTATGAGTTCACGCTTGGGTTAGTGAAAGCTAGCAGGCTTGGAGCGTGCTTTAGGATTCCACCGATGTACCAGCGAGCCATGTCGCTTAGGCCGCCGTAGCCAGACTCGTCATAGAACAGTGGCTTGCCGTCTTTCCAGAGTGACTGGTGAACATGCATTCCAGAACCGTTGTCACCAAATAGTGGCTTAGGCATGAATGTTGCGGTCTTGCCAAATGAGTGAGCAACGTTTTTCACGATGTACTTAAACTTCAGAATGTCATCGCCTGCATTTAGCAAAGTGTCGAAGCGGTAGTTGATTTCTCCTTGACCTGCAGTTCCAACTTCGTGGTGGCTGCGCTCAACTGAAAGACCGGCTGCCTCAAGCTCTAGAACGATCTGGTCTCTCATGTCTACATGCTGGTCAACCGGGGAGACAGGGAAGTAGCCACCCTTGTAAGGGGTCTTGTTGGCGAGGTTTCCGCCTTCTTCTTTGCGTCCGGAGTTCCAAGCAGCTTCTGAGCTGTCGATGAAATGGTAGGCGGTGTTCTGCTTGTTCTCGTATCGAACATCATCAAAGATAAAAAACTCTGCTTCTGGAGCAAAATAAGCAGTGTCTGCTATACCTGTGGTGTTCAGGTAGGCCTGAGCCTTCTTTGCAACCTGACGTGGGTCGCGACCGTAGATCTCACCGTTTCTCGGGTTGTAAATGTCGAAGACCATAATCAGGGTCTTCTCAACTCTGAAAGCATCCAGGTAAGCAGTTGTGACATCAGGAATTAGCTGCATGTCTGATTCATGAATCGAAGCGAAACCGCGAATTGAAGATCCATCGAACAGCTGGCCATCAATAAAGAACTGCTCATCGATCATTGCAGCAGGTAGGTTGAAGTGCTGCTGAACTCCAGGCAGGTCGGTGAATCGAACATCTAGGAATTTGACGTCGTTATCCTTGATGAACTTCACGACTTCTGAGGCGGTCTTGAACATGATTGGTTCCCTTCGGTTATGTCTTGGCGGTTGCTGAAAGCTCCGATTAGCCATAACTCTAGCTAGAAGGATGTTTCAGAAAGTTCTTGAAATGTTTCAGGAATGTAAAACTTACATCCGGCGGCCGGGGCGCATCCGGTTTGGATCAATGCCCTTAGGGATAGGTATGTTCAGGCCAAGACCCGCCAAACGCTTGTTCACAATCGAAATCTCGCTGCGATTCAGGGCCTTTTTGAGCTTGTAAATGGTCTTAGTTAGCGCGTGCAGCGGGGTCGAAGAAGGGTCTTGATTGACCCAGACCACTGGAATTGTCACTCCTGGAATCGCCCTTGAGACCTTGCGCTTTTCATCCTCGATTAGCTGTCTGACTCGAGCGGAGTTGCCCTCGGCAATCAAGACCACTCCTGCCTTACCAACGGCCCGATAGACGGCGTCTCTGGATTTTGGATCAACCGCTACCGGCATCTCGCTGGTTGAGTATCCGCGCTTCAGCGTTGATCCGATAACAGCCGCAACTGCTCCTGGCTGGCCAGCTATACGAGAGAAGGCAGCTTTCTCTGCTCGGCGTGACAAAACCGTTAGAGCACTTAGAAGGCTAAACAACAGCGTGGTTACAGACCAGAGAAAAACAGTAAGAGCAGAGTCGCTGAAGAAAAAGACGATTGCTAAGACACCAATTGCTAGCGGGGCGATAAAGCCAAGGGTGCCTGCGAGTACAAAGTTCTTATCGGATTTAGCGGTGAGCTTGTATACCTGCCAAAGCTGCTTAATCTTGCCTGGCTCTTTTTGAACCTTCGGTGCTTTTTCTGCCATGATTTCCTTTTTTCTTTAGGCGACGGCTTGCGCGAAGCCGTCTTTAGCTGCTGCGTCGGCCAGATGCTGGAGGTTTGCAGGAACGGGAAGGCCTTTTTTGTTCATGGACTGAGCCCATAGTCGGCCGGCTCTATAAGAAGAGCGAACCAGGGGACCGCTTAGTACTCCTAGGTAGCCAAGTGCTTCGGCTTCTTGTTTTAGCTCAACAAACTCTTGTGGCTTTACCCAACGATTTACCGGGTGGTGCTTTGGTGTGGGTCTTAGATACTGAGTAATCGTCAAGATGTCAGTGCCGGCGTTAAACAAATCAATCATGGCCTGCGAGATCTCTTCGCGAGTCTCGCCCATTCCAAGAATCAGGTTGGACTTTGTGACCATCCCTGCGTTGCGGGCCTGAGTCAATACATCAAGGGAGCGCTCGTAACTAAATGCTGGTCTGATTTCCTTAAAAATCCTTGGAACTGTTTCAACGTTGTGTGCGAAAACTTCTGGCTTAGCATCGAAGATCTTCTGGAGTAGTTCCGGCTTTCCGGAAAAATCTGGAACCAAGATCTCAACTCCGGTGCCTGGAGACTTTTTGTGAATTTGCTTGATGGTTTGGGCATAGAGCCAGGCACCTTCATCTGGAAGATCATCTCGTGCAACACCAGTGACGGTTGCGTAGCGAAGCTCCATTTGACGGACAGACACCGCGACTCTTCTTGGCTCGTCTGGATCGAAAGCAACTGGCTTGCCGGTATCAATCTGGCAGAAGTCGCAACGTCTGGTGCACTGGGATCCCCCAATCAAAAATGTTGCTTCGCGATCTTCCCAGCACTCATAGATGTTTGGACATCCCGCTTCCTGGCAGACGGTGTGTAAGTTTTCAGATTTGACCAGTTTGTGCATGGCCTGGTACTCAGGGCCCATTTTCGCAACTGTCTTGATCCACTCTGGCTTGCGTTCGATCGGAACGGCAGAGTTTCTTGCCTCGATGCGAAGCATCTTCTTTACAGGCTTAGTTCCAGGATCGGTCTGGGTCATAGCTCAACTTTAGCAATGTCTCGAAGACGTGCCTTTACCCGCTCGGCTGCCATAGCTGGGGTGACTAGCTTGCCGGTTAGGGCAGAAATTGTGCTGGTACCTGCGTCTTTGATGCCGCAGGCGATGATGGTGTCGTAGGGATCGAGCGAGTTTGAACAATTCAGAGCAAAGCCGTGCATTGTGGTGTGATCGGCAACCCTTATGCCAATTGCGGCAATCTTTAGGTGCGTTCCGCCAACCGGTGCCCAAACTCCTGATCGACCCTCAACTCTTTCGGTTTCAAGACCGAAGTCAGCGCA
>JBILXL010000005.1:0-24730 GCA_044378505.1 Rhodoluna sp.
ACATTTTCTTTTGGCCTAATCTCAAGCACATACCTAGGCTGGCGATCTTTGGCAGGACGGCCTAGCTTGAGACCCTTACGCTGCCCCACCGTATAGCCGAGGGCTCCATCGTGCTTGCCAAGTTCTGCTCCACTGCTATCAACAATTGATCCGGGTGTTAGCTCGATCTTGTCCGACAGCCAATCTCTGGTATCGCCTTCTGGGATAAAGCAGATGTCGTAGCTGTCGGGTTTGTTTGCAACTGAAAGCTCTCGATCCTTAGCTTCTTTGCGGATGGCTTCCTTATTGGCAGCTTTGCCAATTGGAAAGTATGAGTGCTTGAGTTGATCTTCAGTCAAAACCCCCAACACATAGGACTGATCCTTAGCCATGGCAAGCGACCGATGAAGTTCCAAATTTCCCTCAGCGTCTTTTTCGACGCTGGCGTAATGCCCGGTGCAAAGGGCATCAAAGCCTAGGGCAAGCGCTTTTTCAAGAAGGGCTGCGAATTTGATGCGCTCGTTGCATCTCATGCAGGGATTTGGAGTTCTTCCAGCTGAATATTCCGCGATGAAATCATCCACCACGTCTTGCTTGAAGCGCTCCGAGAAGTCCCAAACGTAAAAGGGAATTCCAATTTTATTGGCGGCTCGCTGAGCGTCCATAGAATCCTCAACCGTGCAGCAGCCCCTGGAGCCAGTTCGAAGGGTTCCGGGCATTCGAGACAGGGCAAGGTGGACTCCAACCACTTCGTGGCCGGCCTCAACAGCGCGAGCCGTAGCTACTGCTGAATCAACCCCGCCACTCATTGCCGCCAGAATCTTCATCGCCTAGTCAACCCTGCCTTCTTGGCGCCGGCGTAGGCTTTTGGAAAAGCATCCAGGAATGCATCAACGTCAGCATCAGACGAGTTGTGACCAAAAGTGATTCTCATTGTGCCCATCGCCTCGTCCGAATTGGCTCCCAAAGAAAGCACAACGTGAGAGGGGCCACTCACACCTGCTGCACAAGCCGAGCCCGTTGAAACAGAAACTCCATTTACATCTAATAGAAAAAGCAAGCTATCTCCGAGGCACCCGGGGAATCTAAAGTGAATGTTGTTTGCAAGTCTTGGAGCGTGCTCAGAAGATACCTTTACATCTGGTGCCACTTCCCGAACTCCAGCAACTAATCTTGCCGAAAGCTTCGCGTGCAGGAGTTCTAACTGAGCCTGTTCACCTACGGCTTCTTTGACTGCAAGGGCCATGGCTGATGCGGCAGCTGCATCCGGTGTTCCTGATCGCAAGTTTCTTTCCTGACCGCCGCCGTGAAACACGGGGGTGAGCTTTTCGGATCTAGCAAGAATTAATGCTCCGACTCCAACTGGGGAACCCACTTTATGGCCAGTGATAGTCATGGCTGACAAACCAGAAGCTGCAAAGTTCACTGGAATGTGACCCAGAGCTGCGATAGCGTCGGAGTGCACCGGTATTGCATATTCTCTAACTAGCGCAGTGATTTTTTGAATTGGATGAACTACACCAATTTCGTTGTTGGCCCACATCAAAGAGACAAGTGCGATCTGATCAGATCGCTTTTCTAACACATCAGCAAGCTCTGCTAGATCAAGAACGCCCTCATCGTTCATTGAAACAAAATGTGCCTCGGCGCCCTGCTCGGCAACTAACCAATTCACGGAGTCAAGCACGGCAGCATGCTCCGCACTGGAAGTTACAATCAGCGTTCGATTGCGATCTTGCGCATGTCTTTGCCAGTAAAGACCCTTAACGGCAAGGTTGTCTGATTCAGTTCCACCGGAAGTAAAGATCACCTCATTGCGATCACAGCCAATACTTGCGGCTATTGTCTCTCTAGCTTCTTCCAGCATTTGCCTTGAGCTTTGCCCGAAGGAGTGAACTGAGGCTGGGTTTCCAACTTGTTCTAGAGCCTTGGAGTAGTGAGCCAGGACACTTGGCCGAATCGGCGAAGTAGCGGCGTGATCCAAGTAAACAGGCATGTAGTTAAGCCTAGTTTCTTCTACCCACACCAAAAACTGCGTTACTCGGGCCATACATGGGCAATTTTGGCCTCTACTCCGGCCAGGTCAACTATCTCTGGCTCGTTGCTAGAAAAGCAGCAAACTTAGGGCTTTTCGAGCAGCCACCACGTCAGGGTTGTCATTTCCTGCGACCATGAACATCTCAACTAAGCGAAGCCTGATTGGCTCACGCGCGTCCTTAGCCGTTTTTTCAAATAGGGCCAACAAAAGACTGAATCCCGCAGCCGAATTGCCAGTTGCTATTAGGGCATCTGCTTTTTCAAGGATTGACTCATCAGTTGTTGCATCGGAATCGATAATCACAGCGAGATCTTTACCTTCGAGGCGCAGAAGTAACTTCACCTGGGCCAGTCCAGCATCGGCTAGGGCATCGTTCGGATTTTCCAAAAGTGCTTTCTCGTAGAAAGCTAGCGCGCCTTTGTAATCTCCAGAATCAATTGCTGCGTAAGCTGCGCTAAGTGTTGGGCTAAGTTCCGGTTCTTTTTCAATCTCTTTGACAACGGCTTTTCCGGTAAGTCCGTTTTCTTTAGCTACTTGTAGAACTTTTGTAATTACCAACTGGATTTGCTCCATAGGTTGATTGCCGACAAACAACGGAGCCGGCTGGCCCTTCAACAAGCCGTAAGCGCTCGGGATTTGGTTGAGCTCAAATGCCTGCACTAATTCAGGAGAAGCGGCCGCATCGACAACCAGGGTAATCATTGCACCGGCCGTTTTTTGAACCAATGCGGTCACGGATTTTTCTAGCGCTTCTGAGGCTGGATCGGAGGCTTGAACAAAAAGCATCAAAATTGGAATCTTCTCCGACAAAGGCAGGTAGTCCCTAATTGATGCTGCGTCCACTCGCATTACTAGAGCTGGAACATTTATTACTTCAGAATTTGCTTTCGGGCTGCCAAATTCGATGGTCATCTATAGACCCCGAATACTTAGCAGTGATTGAGTGGCACCCAGCAAAGTAATCTTGCCCTCGGCGGTAGCAGCAGGAACGTAGAACAGCAGCATGCCTGCGTACTGAGTCCTAACTCCTTTGGCACTTCCTTCAGCTCCAAGAAGCAACTTTTCATTTCCTGAAACAGTTACTGCAGCGTTTTCACGGGTCGGACGAATTAGGTAATTGTCGGTCATCATCACAGCAACCAATGCGCCTGAGTCAGATGTCGAAAGCGAAATGATGTTCTCGTTTCCGAGTTCATGCGTGAAGGTAATCTCAGCCCTGCGCAGCTTCTCGATTTGGTCTTTCTGGCTAGTTGAGATCTGGTTGTAGTACTCGTCCTCGGCCAGATCGAAAAGGGTATAAAACAGGCTAGTTGGGCCATTATCGATAACATCACCGAATGCAGTTGGTAGCTGATTAGGCGAGATTTTCAAAAACAGCGAGTCTGTAGCTACCGGAATGGCTCCAATCTCAGGTGCTGCAACCGCTGGAATTTCAGATCCCGGTAGCAGCGGAATGTTGTACCAGAGCTTGTAGCTTTCACGCGGTGATGCCTGTTGTAAAACCAGCAGCTGAGGAAGCTCGCCTGAGCCATCACCCTCGGTGACGATCATGAACGATCTTGGCCAGCTAGTTGTGCTGGCGGGTAGGGTAATCGAAATTGCCGATCCTGAAATTGGAGGCAGTGGTTGGATCTCTGGTGATTTAGTCATCAGCAGGTAGTGCGCTTGTCTAAATAGTAGAGCAGGTCCTGCAACTCTTGGTTCGAGCAAGCTCGAATCTCCCGACTCATCTGCTACAGCCACTACCTCTTGGAGTTGACGAAGAATATTCCTAACCTGCGTGATATTCACAACCGGAGGAATTGCTTCAACAGCTGCCTCGGTTTCAGATGCACCAGGAGTTGGGGTTGCAACTGGAGCCGTGGTTACAGAACACCCAGACAGAGCGAATGTCAAAGCAATACCAATTGGCACTAGTGCGATCTTTGACCGAGCGGCTCTTCTTCCGCGTTTAGGCACTTCGAAGTTTGACTTCCTTGGTCGGTACTTAGGTCCCTGAGGAGCCTTTGGTAGCTTTCGTCTTGGACCTCTATTGATCAGCATCTTTCGAAGTGCCAACAGGTTCAACAAAATTGCTGCTATCAAGAAGCCAAAACCAACACCGAGGAAAACATCCGACACAACTGTCGAGTTTTCAATCGGCCAGGACACCCGGACTCTAGTTGGGGCTGGCTCAAAGCCATCACTTGCTACTATCACTGCGTTGTTGCCACCAGCTGGAATTGCCAGTTCAGCAAATCCTTCACCGAGGCTCTGGTTTATCCAAAGGTCAGAACCACTGGGGCTTGCTAGCTCTGTGGTGCCCGCCACGTCGCGAACTCCTATGGCTGTTCCATCGTCAGAAGTAACCGCTTCGGAGTGCAAAGATTGGCCAACCCATGCCAGCACATCAGCTTCTCGACCGAAGGCAACTAAGACCTCGCCGTCGCCGATGCCGCCTACAACTGGATCGCCGGGCATTAAAGCTAGCTCCTCGGCTGGAATCACCAGGTAGGGTTCATTGCCTGAAACCGAGAGGTTTACCGAAAAGTTATCCGGTGGCGCCCAGATTGTGCGCTGGGCCAAACCGAGCAAAAGTAGGGAAATAGCGAGGATAAACAGCAGTGCTGCCAGCAAAAAGCGCATGATTATCCATTCCAGCTAAACTTGGGTATCTGGCCTAAGGGCCAAAGCCCATTCTACCGAAACCGTGCTGGAGGCCCGATTTGTCAGGCGATGCGACCTCGTTCCCAACTGCGATGCGCGGCTACTCAAAATCAGCCGTCGACGACGCATTTTTGGACCTCAATCGTGACGTACTGCGTCTATCTACCCAGAATGCCCAACTAGCCGATGAGCTCAGGCAAGCCAAAGCCCAAATCGAAGAACTTAGCGCAAAGTTAGAAGAGGTCCAGTCACCTACCTACGCCGGACTCGGAAATCAAGCGGCAATCATTCTCGCCTCTGCCGAAGATCAGGCCACAAGATTACTGGCTCATGCGGAAAGTGAAAAAAGCCGGGTTCTTGGAAGCATCAACGAAGAAGTTGAATCTAAAAAGAACGAGGCAAAGGATTACTACGAATCCCTGGTTGCCGAGGCTGATCGAAGAGTTGAGCGCGTAATCAACTCCGCCAAGGGCGAGGCTAATGAAATTCTTGATAAAGCCCGCAACGAAGGCAAGCGTCTTATTGAAGAAGCGACCAGAGAATCTGGCTCGATTCGAGGCGCAATTGCCACCGAGGTGGCAAAGCTTCGAGCAGACACCAAGCGCCAAACCGAAAACCTGAAGGCCATGGTTGAGCGCAACTTGGCAGAAAAGAAGCTAATGCTTCAAAAGGAAATGATTCGAGAAATTGATACTGAAAAAGCGGCCTTGATCATCGGTGACCAAGCTCGAATCGATCTAGAGCTGGAACTTACCGCTCGAAGATCTGAAGCTGAAGCGGATTATCTGCGTAAACACCAGGAAGCCGTTCACCAGACTCAGAAGTACCTTGATGATGCTAAAGCTCAACTACAGGCAGCCATCACTAGAACAAATGCTGCGCAACTCGAAGCCGAGACGATTGAGTCGGCTGCGCGCTCAATAAACAAAGCGACCACCGATGCCGCCAGAGACCAAGCCGAACAAATGATTGCTCTGGCCGAAGCTGAGTCGCGTCAAATTGTTGCGGATGCCAAAAACCGCGCAGCCAGAGAGCTTGATGACGCTAACTCAAAGCTTGCCAAGTTAGAGATCGAACGACGAACCGTTGGTTCATACCTTGAGCACTTAGAAAAAGTTGTTGAGGCATCAAGAAAATCACTGGAATAGAAAAGGCCGGTTTCTAAATGCCAGCTCAAGACCTCAAGGTTTCCAATCCATTCCTAATTGGATTATTTGGTGGCCTCGGCGTGCTAACCGCACTGCTTTTAGGAGGCGCTGTAGCCACACTGGCTAACGTCATCACATACATTTTTGCTGCCATCTTCTTGGCCCTTGGTCTGGACCCGTTGGTATCAGCTTTGGAGAGATTGAATTTCCCTAGACCGCTGGCTGTTCTAACTGTGGTTGTGGGGCTTTTGGGGCTGCTGGGGGTTTTGATCTGGACACTGGTTCCAAGCTTGATTACCCAGAGCACTCGCTTCCTCGAAACCGCTCCCCAACTGCTCCAAGACATCACCCAGCTGCCTTTTGTTATAAGACTGGATGAACAGCTCGGCGGAGCAATTGGTTCAGCACTTTCCAACGCCGGCACTTTCCTGGCCGACTCTGCCAACTGGCCGACCATGGTCGGAGGTGTTGTTCAGGTGGGAATCAACTTGTTCAACGGAGTCTTTGGCTTCATCATCGTCGTTGTTTTGACTGTCTTTTTCTTGGCTTCACTTGATGGTCTAAAGGCTTCTTTATCCAAGCTTGTTCCAAAAACCAAGCGCAAGCGCTACAACCAGATTTCAGACCAGGTTGCCAATTCAGTCGGACGTTATGTGATTGGTCAAGTCTCCGTTGCTGGACTCAATGCCTTTTTAGGCTTTATCGTGATGACGCTACTGGGGCTTCAGTTTGCTCTAGTGCTGGCATTTGTGGTTTTCATTCTTGCAATCATTCCGCTGGTTGGTTCAGTCACTGGTGCAGCACTGGTGGTTCTAGTCGCTCTGGCTGTGGATCCAACATCAGCAATTGTTCTTGCGGTTTACTACCTGATCTATCTGCAGCTAGAGGCTTATTTGATAAGCCCTCGGGTTATGAAGGTTGCAGTTTCGGTTCCAGCGCCGATTGTTGTTATTGCTGCATTATCCGGAGGAGCGCTACTAGGAGTGCTTGGTGCACTGGTAGCGATACCGTTCGCCGCTTCAATTATCTTTATCGTGCGAGAGATATTTATCCCTCGTCAAAACAAGCGTTAGAAACTATCCGGTAGCGGATACTTGGCCGGGTTTACCGCCCGCACAATCTCGTTCAACACTCTTTTGGTTGCAGGCTCGCCCACCCATAGGTGCTTAGCGCCATCGACTGGAATCACTTCAGCTTCGGGCAAAACAGCAAATCGTTCGAGGGCTGCAGCAGGAGCCAAGTATTCATCGTGCTCGGGAACTAAAGCGACCAACTTCTTGCCGCTACCCACCCACTTCATCAAATCCTGCTCACCAGCTCTTCGAAGCGGAGGCGAGAGCAAAATGGCTCCTTCAATCTGCTTATCAAATCCATACTTGATTGCCAGTTCAGTACCAAATGACCAGCCAACTAGCCAAATTGGTCCAAGGCCCCGTGATTTGAGAAATTCCAGGGCGGCTTCGAGATCGCGCTTCTCATCGATACCTTCGCCGAAACTGCCCTCACTGGTGCCCTGCGGGCTGGTAGTTCCTCGAGTGTTGAATCTCAGCACTGCCAGATCAGCAAGCGCCGGCAGACGATTAGCAGCTTTTCGCAGAATGTGAGAGTCCATAAAACCGCCACCGGTTGGCAGCGGATGCAAAGTCAACAGCACCGCTTTGGCCTTGTTTTGAATTGGAGTAGCAAGTTCGGCAACCAGTTTTAGATTGTCAGAGGTAATTAGGACAAGCGGTTCCCGATTCGAGGGAAGTTCGGTGGAGGAAGTGATTTCAATCAAAGCAGCGGGCCCTGAAAAGTCTTCCAGCAGGCGTTGTGAAAGTGCCTTCTAGTGTCAACGCCTCGAACTGAGTCCCAGGCAACCGTATGGCTTTGCCCCTTGGAAATTCCAAGGTGGCAGTTTGGGCAAACCCAGCTCTTGTCATCTTCTGCTTTAGCACCGGTTGTGGTTTGCACAGAGTACTCAACGCCGCGCTTTAGCTCGGTGCGCTTTACTCCGATGCGCACTCTTTCTAAATCAAGGGGCTGAAATTCGGCGCCCCACTTGGAACCGCGGTTGCGACGAGATTTCATTAGTACCAGTTGTGCTCTTCAGAATGCGCCCAAGCGCCACAAGGGTTTTTGTATCGAGCAGCTATGTATTTCACGCCCCAGCGAATCTGAGTCTGTGGATTGGTCATCCAGTCCGCTCCCTCAGTTGCCATTTTTGATCCAGGCAGGGACTGAGGAATTCCATAGGCACCACTTGAAGAATTCTTGGCGAGGTGTCGCCAGTTTGATTCTCTGTTCCATAGATTTACAAGACATGAGAACTGATCCATACCCCAGTCACGCTTAGCGATGTATTCGAGCGCATAGGCCTGGGATGAACCGGGTGCTGGCATAGGAGCGGCCAAAATGAAGTAGCTCTTGGCGGCAGATCCAGAAATCATTCGGTATCCACCGCGCTCAAAGCTAACGGTGTATTCCTCATCAAAAACAAAACTCTGATTCTTTTCATCGTCTGGGTCATAAACCTGAACTGTGGAAGCACTTGCAAGATTGCCTGAATATGGATCCACCACGTAAACCAAGGTCAAGCTGACAACAAAAATAAAGCCCAAAACTGGAAGTGATTTGGCCTTGGTCACTCTTGGAAGATGGGGTCTGGCTAGTCCGCGCTTGGCTAGGGCTTCATCAAAGAAGAAGACAATTCGCTTGGCAAGGGTTGGTTTGATGGCTTCGTACTTGCCCATGACAAAATCCTTCCCAAATAAATGACCTGCGACCTTCAACTCTACCTTGAGTGTTGCGCAAGGGCTAGGTAAGGCTAGTTAGGAAGGCCCTTCTTGGGGCAGGTGGCCAGTACTCGAGCCATGGCATCGTGCTCGGCCTGGGTCACCCAGAGCTGATACTTCACCTTCACGGCTATTTGCCTGGCCACAAATGAGCATCTGAAGCTTTTGTTCGAAGGCAACCAGCTGGCAGCATCAGAGTCACTTTTTGAACTATTGGCCGGACCCCAGACCGCTAGAAGATTCAGCGGATCGTTATAGAGCGCGAAGCGTTGGTAGCCAGAAAGCTGCTGTGCGCCCTTTTGCCACGCATCGCTGAGTGAGACAACATGATCAATTTGAACATCCAGAGAGGTTCTGACCCCTCGCTGAAAAGCGATTACCTGGCCAGTGAAAGGGTCCTCGAGAATTCCATTCTCAATGATGCAGTAGGAATCGTATCTGTAGTTGTACTGAACCAAATCCCGAGCAAGAATTCTATTCCTGACATCACAACCGTTGTAGTAATCCCAGTCGTCAGAGAACATTTCCCGCGAGTATCCCGTTTGTGGAGCGCGGCCCTTGATAGGCAGCTTGGTAAGAGCGCGAAGCGCTTCGCCCCTCTTGCTTTTAGGGATTGCTTGAGTGCTCTCGGTTGGTTCAGGAGTTGGAGCTATGGATTCAGTGATACTCGGCGTTGGTGACGGTGTAGGAGATGAGTCTCCACCGGATCCAAAGAGTGCGACATAGATAAGAAAGAATATGGCGACGACGCCAAGACAGCCGTAGCTAGTCTGAGATTTCAAGTTGCAGCGCCTCAATGACCTTATCTAGAAAGCTATCAACCTGGGGCATGGAGTATCCAGATCGAGTGGCAGTGAATTGTGCTCGCCTTACTTGAGCGACTCGAACTTTGGCTCCACCGTTGAAATGGGAAATCAGCTGTTCACAAAGCTCATCCACTCTCTTCTTGTCATACCCGCGGGCTAACCACGAAACCTTGGTAAAGCGTTTGCCCTTATCTCGACGAAGCCTTGGAAGGAGTGCTTGCTGCAACTCTTCAAATCGTTTCGCAAGTTCCGCTTCGCCAAAACGCTCGCTAAAGGCACTAACTTCGGCCCTAATGAAGTGATCCTCGAGGTTATCCAGTGCTGCATCTACCTGCGAAATCGAATACCCTCCGCTGACTAAATCCAACCGAAGGCCGCGAAGATCGGAGGCGCGAAGCAGGATTTGATCTGGCGATTCGTACTGAGCCTTCGCCAGATCTAGCAGTGCGTCAACTTGCTCAGGGTTGTATCCCATCCCCTGGGCTTTGGAAAAACCCGGGGTCTCAACCAAAGAAGACCACCATTACCAAATAGCTCATCAAAGAAGCTGGGAGCATGGAATCTAGGCGATCCATCATTCCTCCGTGTCCAGGCAGAAGTTTTGACATGTCTTTGACTCCAAGATCGCGCTTTATAAGCGACTCGGCAAGATCTCCAAATACCGCTGCCAGAATGATTGCGGCAGCAAGGATAAGTCCAACCCACCAGGGACCCTGTAGCAAAAACATAGTCAAGGTAATGGCTGTGGCTGAACCAAGAACAATTGAGGCAAGCAATCCCTCCCATGTCTTTTTGGGGCTAACTCCTGGAGCTAATTTATGTTTACCAAATACCCGACCAAACAAATATCCAGCCGAGTCAATTAGTGCGACAGTGGCCACGAAGGTTAGAACCCAATATGCACCATCATCGGGGCGCCTTAGAAGCAGCATCGAAAAACTCAAAGAAAGAGGTAGGTAGATCACCAGGAATGCAGCTGCTCCGAAGTCTCTAATCGTCCGAAGGAAGGTCTGGAAGTTTGCCTTTCGACGTTCCCAAAGTAGGTGAACTGTTCGCCAGACAATTAGCGCCGCTACGATTCCGATGCTAACTAGCCATTGCACAACTGGACCACCGTAATAGGTGGCTGGCATGATGATTGCGGATCCAACCACAGCTGGAACTCGAGGAACGTACCAGCCCTTAATTCGAAGCGCGGTCGAAAGCTCCCATGCTCCAATTGCTGTAGCGGTGACGAGGAAGAGAATGAAGAATTCTTTGTAAACCAAGAGGGAAGCTAAAAAGATTGCGGCCAACAACAAACCGACAACAATTGATTTTGAGAGCGACCTGCCACCCGGGGCTCTTACCTCAGACAATTTAGCCTTACACCTCTAGAAGTTCGGCTTCTTTGCGCTTTAGGGCGTCGTCGATGGCATCCACATGATTCTTGGTCAAAGTGTCTAAGTCTTTTTCTGCGCGGGCAAGCTCATCGTCGCCGACGTGGCCGTCTTTTTTCAGTGCGTCAAGCTCTTCGTTTCCTTTGCGCCTGATGTTGCGCAGTGAAACGCGGTGGTCTTCGGCCTTGGTTTTTACAAGCTTTACGTACTCCTTGCGACGTTCTTCAGTCAGATCAGGAAGTGTGACGCGGATGATTGTTCCATCGTTATTTGGGGTCGCACCTAGATTTGGAACATCCTTCACTGCCTTTTCGATTGCTGCCAAGGCCCCCTTGTCGTAAGGAGTAATGACAATTGTTCGGGCCTCTGGGTTCTGAAGTGATGCTAGCTGCGCCAGTGGAGTTCCTGTGCCGTAGTAGTCGACCATGATCTTCTGAAACATCTGCGGGTTGGCGCGTCCGGTGCGAACGGTGGCGAAGTCTTCCTTGGCAGATTCGACGGCTTTGCCCATCTTTTCTGCTGCTGTCTTTAAGATTTCGTCAATCATTTACTGCTCACTTTCCTTTCAATCAAAAACTTTAGGCGGTGACCGTGGTGCCGATCTTCTTGCCCTTGATGGCGTCGGTGACGTTGCCCTTACCTTGCATCCCGAATACTCGCATCGGCATCTTGTTGTCCATGCACAACGAGAAAGCGGTTGCGTCTACAACTTTTAGGCCCTGGACCAGTGCTTCCTGGTAAGTGAGCTTCTCAAGCTTTTTTGCATCGGAGTTCTTCTTTGGGTCGGAGGAATAGACTCCATCAACGCCATTTTTGGCTACCAGAACTTCGTCAGCCTTGATCTCAAGTGCACGCTGGGCGGCGACGGTGTCAGTTGAAAAGTAAGGTAGGCCAGCACCGGCACCGAAGATTACGACTCTTCCTTTTTCGAGGTGTCTCATTGCGCGAAGAGGAATGTAAGGCTCGGTGACTTGTGCCATCGTGATTGCTGATTGGACACGAACGCTAACGCCAGCTTGTTCAAGAAAGTCCTGAAGTGCCAAAGCATTCATAACCGTTCCGAGCATTCCCATGTAGTCTGCTCGACTGCGCTCCATACCGCGCTGAGATAGTTCCGCCCCGCGGAAGAAGTTTCCTCCACCAACAACAATTGCGACCTCGGCTGATTTGGATCCTTCAGCGATTTCTTTTGCTAATTCGGCAACCACATCTGGATTTACCCCAACGGTTCCACCACCAAAGGCTTCTCCGGATAGTTTCAACAAAACTCTGCGTCGTTTTTGCGGCACGGGACTTCCTCCAAATGGTTTAGCTCTAGTCTAGGCGGGCAAAGAAAAAGACCCGGCCCCAAAGGGCCGAGTCTTTTTGTCTTTCAAGTTTTCTAGGCTCCAACGCGGAAGCGTACGAAGGCCGAAACCTTGGTGCTTGCTTGGTCTAGGACTTTCTGGACGCTTAGCTTGTTGTCCTTGGCGAAGTCCTGCTCGAGCAAAACGTTCTCCTTGAAGTAGCCGTTGACGCGACCTTCCACAATCTTTGGAAGTGCGGCCTCTGGCTTGCCTTCGTTCTTGGCAGTTTCTTCAGCGATGCGACGCTCGGTCTCAACTGTCTCAGCTGAGATCTCGTCGCGGCTTAGAACTGATGGGCTAAAAGCGGCGATGTGAACTGCAACATCGTGAGCGGTTTCAGCGTTTCCATCGAATGCCACCAAAACTCCAACCTGAGGAGGAAGATCCTTTGAGGTGCGGTGAAGGTAAGCATCAACTGCAACGTCGGAGATAACTCCTACGCGGCGAAGCTCTGCCTTCTCGCCGAGAACTGCTGCCTCGTCGTTGATTGCATCTGAAACGGTCTTGCCCTTAAGTGGGGCAGCTAAAGCTGACGCAAGATCTTTGGCTCCGGCTGCAACAATTGCGTCAGCAATTTCTTCACCCAGGGCAACAAATCTTTCAGCCTTTGCAACAAAGTCTGTCTCGCAAGCAAGTTCGATTAGGTAGCCGGTTCCACCGGATACGCGAGCAACGATTAGGCCGTTGCTGGTAGCACGACCCTCACGCTTGGAAACGCCCTTTAGGCCTTTGAGGCGCAAAACCTCAAATGCCTTTTCGACGTTGCCATCGGCTTCATCCAGTGCTGACTTGCAGTCCATCATTCCAGCGCCGGATTTCTCGCGAAGCGCCTTTACGTCTGCTGCTGTGTAGTTAGCCATGAATTACGCCTTCTTCTCTTCGGTAGCTTCCTTGCCCTGCTCTAGAAGCTCGCGCTCCCATTCAGCAAGTGGCTCGGCTTGCGCTTCTGGCTTTGAGTGACGAGCAATCAAACCTTCTGCAACCGCGTCAGCAATGATGCGAGTTAGTAGCTGGATGGAACGAATTGCGTCATCGTTTCCAGGGATACCGAACTGAACGTCATCTGGATCACAGTTGGTGTCCAGGATTCCAATAACTGGAATTCCAAGCTTTCTTGCCTCTGTGATTGCAAGGTGCTCCTTGTTGGTGTCAACAACCCAAATGATTGAAGGAGTCTTGGTGACGTTTCTGATACCGCCGAGTGACTTTTCTAGCTTGTCTCTCTCGCGGCGAAGGATAAGAAGTTCCTTCTTAGTTAGACCTGACTTTGCTGAGTCAGCGAAGTCCATAGTCTCAAGTTCCTTGAGACGGGCAAGACGCTTGCTCACAGTCTGGAAGTTAGTTAGTAGTCCACCAAGCCATCTCTGGTTGATGTATGACTGGCCAACGCGAAGAGCTTCGGTGGCGATTGCTTCCTGAGCCTGCTTCTTAGTACCAACGAAAAGAACTGAACCGCCGGCTGCGACGGTGTCCTTTACGAACTGGTAGGCGTTGTCGATCATCGCAAGCGACTGCTGCAGATCGATGATGTAGATACCAGAACGGTCGGTAAGGATGTATCTTTTCATCTTCGGGTTCCAGCGTCTGGTCTGGTGTCCGAAGTGAACGCCGCTATCTAGCAGCTGTCTGGTGGTTACGACTGACATAGAGTCGAACTTCCTTTCGGCGCAACAAGTGCGCCCACTCAGTTAATGGTTGTTGGCGGTTGCCAATAACCCCTGGTGCCGGATTTTTTCCACAAGCCCGTTAGGGCCACTGAGTGGAAACCATCTTGGTCGGCACGCGAAGTCGACATTTTCAAAATCAATGATTTTTAGCGAGAATGCCGCTAACACAAAGCATACCAGCAGCGGCCAGGGGCCAAAAGCCCCGAATTTTCCACAACCTACTGCTCCATTGCCAAAACTTAGGCTGTTCGAGGCAGATTTGACGGGTGATTGAACCGGAACGAATAAGCCTTCTGCAACTGGCTAGTTTCTTGGCGGTAGCCCTTTCGTGGCAACTTCCAGCTCCAAGCCTTGGTGCGGAAAAGACCATGGATAGCCCACTGGTGGGCTCAAGTGTCGTTCGCCAATACCGACAGTCAGAAACCCCTTACTCCGCTGGTCATCGCGGAATCGACTACGAAGCAACTCTGGGCCAAGCTGTGTTTGCCCCGGCGGATGGAAAAGTTCACTTCGTTGGAGAAGTTGTGAACCGACAGTTGATTTCACTAGATCATGACCAAGAACTTCTCAGCGCTTTCGAACCGGTTTGCTCACAACTTAACGAAGGGGATTCCGTGGTTTCGGGACAGCTGATTGGAGAAGTTTGTGAAGGCGAGGCAAGCTATGACCCTCACTGTCAGCCAAGTATCTGCGTGCATTTTTCTGTTAGAAAAAACGGAGAGTACTTATCGCCACTTTGGTTCACCGGTGAGCTGACACCTTCCAGGCTCCTGCAATGGATCGAACCAACTAAGCCCTCGGATGAGCCTTGAGATAACCCTGCTTCAGGCGATCAACTGAAACATGGGTATAAATCTGAGTGGTAGCCAAAGATGAGTGTCCAAGCAGTTCCTGCACTGCCCTTAGGTCAGCTCCGCCATCAAGTAAGTGGGTAGCCGCTGAGTGCCTAAGTGCATGAGGTCCTGCTTGACCAACCGCAGTTTCACTCAAGAGTGATGCAACCAGCGCGTATACCTGTCGAACACCGATTCTCTTGCCACGCGAGGAGATAAGTAGTGCGTTTTGACTCACTTCGTTCTCAAACTGCATACGACCTGCTCGAATCCATTGCGCAAGAGCGTCGCTGGCAGGATCGCTGTAGGGAACCATGCGCTGCTTGTTTCCTTTTCCAGTGACCCGAAGAATCTTTCTACCATAGTCAATATCTTCAAGATTTAGACCAACAAGCTCACTGACTCGAATACCGCTTCCGTACAGAAGCTCGACAATCAGCAGATCTTGCATGGCGGCTGGATTATCAAGTGTTGCTAGAGGCTCGAGCTTGTCAAAAATTCCAGACATCGCCTCTCTAGAGACAACCTTGGGCAAGGTTCGTGAAGCTTTAGGTGAGCGAAGCTTGAGTCCTGGATCTAAATCAAGTTTTCCGTTTTTGTGCAGCCAGGCTGTGAAGGCTCTAACCGCAGCAGATTTTCTGGCGAGGGTAGTTTTTGTCAGACCCTTTTCACTTGCTCTCCAGAGCCAATCGCGAATTAGCTCCAAATCCAGATCGGAAACTTCCGTTTGAGCTTTACTTTCCATAAAGCCCTGCAGATCTGAAACGTCAGAGAGGTATGCCTTCACAGTGTTTGAAGAAAAGCCCTTCCCAACGGTTAGCTCAGAGGCAAATTCCTCGAGTAGGTAGGCAAGCTCAGAAGGCATATTTCAAAGCGTAATGTACCTCTCCGTTGGAACTGAGATTCTCGATCACTTTGTCTTGCGCAGTCAGTTCGCGAAGTGCCAATTCAGATTCAGACAGCGTTAGACCCGCGAGCTTTGCAACCTCCGGTAGCGAAGGAAAACCACTTTCTCGGATGGCATCCTGAGCCCTTTTGGCAAGTGCACTTTCGATTTGCTGGTTTGGCATAGTTTGTGCTCCAGTAGCAAAGTACTTGAGATCACAAAGAATTTGAGCTTTGTTATCAGCAATTAGCGCATTAGTTCCAAGAGATGTTCCAGAAAGCACTGAACCCGGTACCGCATAGAGTTCACGACATAGTTCAAGAGCGTTGTTCGCAGTTCGAATCGATCCTGATCTGATTCCCGCCTCAATTACAACCGTGGTTGGTGTAAGTGCAGCGATTAGCCGATTACGCTGCAAAAACCTCCAGCGAGTTGGTGCCACCCCCGGTGGCAATTCACTTAGCAATGCCCCCTGGTCCGAGATCTTCTTGAAAAGTTTGAAATTGGCACTGGGGTATTTTCTATCCATTCCTCCGGCCATCACCGCCAAGGTAGGAAGTTCTCGCTCGATACTTGCACGATGTACCTGTGCATCAATTCCCACTGCTCCCCCAGAAACGGTGGGACGAGAAACTTGCGCGAGCTCTCTGACCAAAGAAGAAGTGACCTGCAAACCATAGGAAGTAGCAACCCTTGAGCCAACAATCGAAACTGCTTGTGAAAGATCCGCGAGCGTGGAAAGCTCACCCTCAATAAAGAGCAGGGCGGGGGCTGAATCATGCAGGTCATCCAAGCCAGCCGGCCAGTTCGAATCCTCGGCAGTCACTAGTTTTAGCTTCAGCGCAGCACTTTGAGAAAACAAATGTTCCAACCGAGACTTTGATAATCGCGGAAGCCACCGTTGCCTTGAGTCAGAGAGTGTGCCTTCCAAATCGCCAAAGCTTTGACGGCAGGAATCTAGCTGGCCCAGCTGTTGCAGGGCTTGCACTACCGCTCTAGTTTCTAGTCCATCAATCAATAGATCAACAAGAACCAGCTTCCCAAGACTCCTAGCCAAGGCTCCGGCCATTCGATCGCCTGGTTCAGTAATCATGGCGATGCAGCCAGCTGAAGCAAGCTCTAGGGCGCGATCTTTAGAGTATTCGGCAGTCTGGAATGGACGAGTTAGAAAATCAAGTTCTTGGTCGGTAAGGATTTGGGGTTTGGCCATGCCAAAACTCTGTCAAGAATATGAATTGGTTGGAGCAAGAAATCTAAAGGTGTGTAAAACCTATTCGCCGACCGCTAGTTCCTTTGGTAGCTCGTAAGCCTTGCCTGAAAGCTCTTCGACGTTGACGTCTTTGAAGGTGAGCACTCGAACCGACTGCACGAATCGATCCGTGCGGTAGATATCCCAAACCCAAACATCTGACATGTTCAGCTCGAAGTAGAAATCAGAGGACGTGTCAATACGCTTAAGTTCGACCTCATTGGCGAGGTAGAACCTGCGCTCAGTTTCGATGACATATTTGAAGGTGCCAACGACGTCCCGATACTCGCGATAAAGCGCGACTTCGGCTTGTCTGTCGTAGTCCTCGAACTCGTTCTCTTCCATAACTTTGTCTAGTCTATTCCCGCTCTAGGCAAGAATCCTAGTCAGCCAAGTCAATCGGTGGATAGCTGAAGGGCCGTGGGTTCTAAGGGCTTGAATGTGGGCTGCCGAGGCATATCCCTTGTGTCCAGCAAAGCCATATTCTGGATATGTGCCATCGAAAGCTTCCATGAGCGCATCTCTTTTCACTTTTGCCAAGACCGCTGCTGCCGCAACCGAAACGCAAGTGGTATCAGCTTTGACCTGAAGATCAACTTCTAAACCGGCGGCTTGTTTCCCAAGCCAATTTTGTGAACCATCTAGCAAAATCACAGCACCTTCCGAAGCCAACTTTGAACGCATAGAACCAGAAGCCAGCAACTCAGTGAGGGCTCTGGAGGCAGCAGATCGAAGAGCTTCGTTGATTCCTGACTTATCAATTTCTTCATTCGAAGAGTAACCGATTGCAAATCCGTCAACCCACGTTTCCAGAGGTTCGGTAATTTCAGCTCTGGATTTGGGTGTCATCAGCTTTGAATCTTGAAGACTCTCGGGCCAGGAGGTAAGCGCTGGATTCAGTTTGTCAATCAGCGAGAGTCCAACTGCAACCGGGCCTGCGATAGCACCTCGCCCAACTTCGTCAATGCCAATTACGAACCGGTTGCCCCGCTCGAATAGCTTCGACTCAGTTTGTAGAGTCGGGTATGTCTTTGTAGACATCAGGGTAGTTATCTAGCCACTTCCAGTTATCAACTGGCCAGCTAATAATGAATGCTCTTCCAACAACCCAGTCGTTCGAGACAAAGCCCTTGCTCGGTAGATCTCCGTGGAAGCGAGAATCCTCACTGTTGCCTCGGTTATCCCCGAGCACCCATAGCGAGTTTTCTGGAACGGTGACATCAAACTCAACGCTTGATGGTGTTTGACCTGGGGCGATGTACGGTTCGGTAATTGCGAGACCGTTAACAGTTATCAAACCATTTGCGTCGCAGCAGATAACTTTGTCACCTTCCACGCCAATTACTCGCTTGACGAGGTGCTGCTTGCTATCAGGAGCGGTAATTCCAAATGCAGACAGGAACCAGTCCACGGCCATAACCACTGGGTCTGTTGGTTCCTCAACATTTGGACCAAGCCAGCCGCCTGGATCTTTGAACACAACGACGTCGCCGCGCTCAATTGGATAAAGCGCTGGGGTTAGCTGATTGACGATGATGCGGTCATCGATCTGGAGGGTTTCAAGCATCGATCCTGAGGGAATAAAAAATGATCGAATCAGGAAGGTTTTTATCAGTAGCGACAGAACTAGGGCAGCCCCGAGAACTACAACGAGATCAATAAGAAAAGCAACAAAGAAGTTCTTGCGGGCGCGACGAAACTTACGTCTTCTGTCGCTGTTTTTTCTTCTTGGTCGAAGATTCGCTCTAGGATCCTGCTGGTCGCTCACGTGTCAGTGCGCTTTGCTAGGGGATCTAAACGTTTTCGCGCTTTTCGCGAATCTTTGCCTTCTTGCCTCGTAGATCGCGCAAGAAGTAAAGCTTCGCACGGCGGACCTGGCCGCGTGAGACTAGCTCGATCTTGTCGATAACTGGAGAGTGAAGTGGGAAAGTTCTTTCAACACCAACCTGGAAGGTCACTTTTCTAACAGTAAAGGTCTCGCGAATACCCTCGCCGGAACGACGAGTTACGATGCCCTGGAAAACCTGGATACGGGAACGGTTTCCCTCAACGATGTTTACGTGAACCTTGACGGTGTCACCGGCGCGAAACTCGACAATGTCGGTCTTTAGTGAAGGCTTGTCTACTGAATCTAGAATGTGCATTTTGTGTCGCTTCCTGTTTTTAGCACGCAGGTCAAAAACATAATTTTCATAAATTGGTGTTTTTCCTTTTCGCCTTGTCTCCCCTGCGGCAGAGTCCATTGCTGGCGGCGAAGTACCCATATTGCCACAGTTTGGTGCCTCGTGGCAACCGCTTAGTCCAGTAGCTCTGGCCTTACCTGCTGGGTGCGCTCTAAAGCCTTGGCTTTGCGCCACTTTGCTATCTCAGCGTGATTGCCGCCAAGTAGAACTTCAGGGACCTCAAGTCCTCTCCAGGTGGAAGGTTTGGTGTAACTCGGGTACTCAAGCAGCCCATCGGAGTGTGATTCTTCGGTCAATGAATCGGCGTTGCCGATAACTCCAGGAATCAGTCTTGCAATTGCCTCGATCATGGCAACGGCTGCAACCTCGCCGCCGTTCAAAACATAATCGCCCAAGCTAACCAGGCGAACTTTGGCCTTTGATGTTGCGTAGTCAACCACTCGCTGATCAATGCCTTCGTATCTTCCGCAGGCAAACACCAAGTGCTTAGCTTTGGAAAGCTCTTGTGCGGTTGCCTGCTTGAAAAGCTCTCCCGCAGGAGAAGGAAAAATCACAATTGTTTCAGCTGTCATAACCGAGTCCAAAGCCTGGCCCCAAGGCTCAGCCTTCATAAGCATTCCTGCTCCACCGCCAAAAGGGGTGTCGTCTACAGTGCGGTGCTTGTCATCGGTGAAATCACGCAAATCATGGATTTTTACTTCCAGTAGATCTTGGGCTTTGGCTTTACCTAGAAGTGAGATATCTAGCACGTCAAAAAACTGCGGAAAGATGCTGATGGCATCAATTCTCATCTTTGGCACTTCCTTCCAGATTTACTTCAAACAACCCCTCGGGCGGGGTAAGTGTTACCTGGCCTAATTCAACACTTACTTCGGGAACAATCTGCTTCACAAACGGAACCAGCACTTCACCGTTAGCTGTATCGATAGCCAAGAGGTCTTGGGCCGGTAAGTGATCGACGCGAGCTACAGTTCCAACTACCTCTGTGCCCACCAAAGCCTTCAAGCCAACCAGCTGGTGGTCGTACCAAGCTTCTGGCTCTTCGGGCAGAGCATCGATATCGGTTTCAATCAGCAAAATTGCCTTGATAAGAGTTTCGGCACGAGAGCGATCCTCGATGCCTTCAAGGAACAAAACTGGAGACTGGTTATAGAAGCGAAGCTCTAGGACCTTGATTGTTTTGCCAAACCACTCGGAGGTTTCTGGAACCTGAAGCTCTAAAACCTGACCTGGCTTGAAGCGCTGATCTGGGCTGTCGGTGTATAACTCGAGCTTGATGGCGCCTTTCAAACCGTGGGCTTTGACCAGTCGGCCGACCCGCAGTTTGGTTTTGCTAGAAATCGCTGTCCACCACATCAACGCGAATCTTCTTGCCATCGGCAAGAGCGTTGACGAGTGTGCGAAGAGCCTTTGCTGTTCTGCCGCTTCGCCCGATTACCCGACCCAAATCATCTGGGTGAACGTGAATCTCAAGAAGATCTCCTCTTGAAGTAGAACGTTCGGTGACTGAAGCATCGTCGGGATTATCGACGATGCCCTTCACTAGGTGCTCGAGCGCAGCGGCCAACATTTTTTGACTAAGCCTCTGGCTTTGCTTCTTCAGCTTCAGCTGCAGGTGTCTCTTCAGCAGCAGGAGCTGCTTCTTCGGCTGGAGCCTCAGCTGCTGGAGCTTCTGCAGGTGCCTCTACAACTTCTGCAACTGCCTCGGCTGGAGCCTCGGTAGCTTCAACTGATGCTTCAGCTGCTGGAGCTTCTGCTGGAGCTTCGGTCTTGGCCTTCTTGGCAGCAAGTTCTTCCTTAGGAAGTAGAACAGCCTTCTTCTTGGTGTCTTTTTCGAAAACTGGTTTTGCATGCTTAACCTGAACAGTGTTCTTTGCGTCCTTGTCACCCTTTGACTTCTGGAAGTCTCCGGTGAGCTTTAGTAGAACGGCAACCTGCTCGGTCGGCTGAGCACCAACGCCGAGCCAGTACAAAGCTCGCTCTGAGTTGACTTCAATGAAAGACGGGTTCTCGGTCGGAATGTAACGACCAATTTCTTCGATGACGCGACCGTCGCGGTGAGTTCTAGAGTCAGCCACAACGATTCGGTAGTGCGGCGTACGGAGTTTTCCGAGACGCTTTAGGCGGATTTTTACAGCCACAATGCTCCTGTTATTTGAATTGGGGCGAACAATCAACCGTGAGCGTGGGGGCACACTCGGTAGTCAAGCTCTATGGTTTTGTCTTTGTTGGTCCCTGGTTAGAGGGTCAGGTACCTAGACAACTTCCTTATTCTGCCAGAAATGGCCAAGGATAGCTAGTTGCCTATTCCAAAGGCCGATCCAGCGCCAGAGCCAGCTGGTTTGATGCCCAGTTCCTTGGCGTTTAGCTCAGCTGCCCGCTTGGCAGGGTTTCCTGATTTAGAGCCACCCTTTTTCTTGTCTTTGGCTTTTTTGCGAGGTACTACCCCGCCAAGACCAGCCGGCATGCCAGGTACCTGAGGGGTTCCGCCCTTGGCAACGGTTTTCATCATTTTGGCAGCTTGTTCGAATCGGTTAACTAGCGAGTTCACATCCTGGACGGTCATTCCAGAACCCCTTGCAATTCGTGTTCTTCTGGATCCGTTTAGCACCTTGGGATTGTTGCGCTCTACCGGAGTCATTGACTTGATGATTGCCTCGGTGCGGTCGATTTCTTTCTCATCGATGTTGTCAAGCTGCTGACGCATTTGACCGGCTCCAGGCATCATCGCCAACATAGATTTTAGAGACCCCATTTTGCGAAGCTGCTGCATCTGCTCCAAAAAGTCTTCGAGGGTAAATGTCTCCTTGGCAAGCTTTAGAGCCATTTCCTGAGCGGTGTCGTCATCGAATGCCTTCTGGGCTTGCTCGATGAGTGTGAGCACATCTCCCATATCCAGAATGCGAGAAGCCATGCGGTCTGGGTAGAACGGCTCGAAGGCATCCAGGCTTTCGCCGGTTGAACTAAAGATGATTGGTTTTCCAGTCACGGAAGCCACCGACAGGGCTGCTCCACCCCTGGCGTCACCATCGAGCTTGGATAACACAACGGCTGTAATTCCAACACCGTCTTCAAATGCCTTAGCTACGTTCACGGCATCTTGACCAAGCATCGAGTCGATGACAAACAAGGTTTCATCGGGGTTAACGGCATCCCGTATCTTGGCTGCCTGCTGCATCATTTCTTGATCCACACCCAAGCGACCTGCGGTGTCAACGATTACAAAACTCAAGCCCTTGGACTTGGCGTGAGAAATGGAGTCCTTGGCTACTTTGACCGGATCGCCCGACCCAGAGCCAGCTTCTGGCGCGAATACCTCCACCGATATTTTTTCACCCAAGACTCGAAGCTGCTCAACGGCGTTTGGTCTTTGTAGGTCAGCTGCAACAAGAAGGGGCGTCTCCCCTTCGGAAACTAACCACTTGGCAAGCTTTCCAGCCAGAGTGGTCTTTCCTGAACCCTGAAGTCCCGCCAGCATAATTACCGTCGGTGAGGTCTTTCCGTAGCGGAGTTTTCTTGGTTCGCCTCCGAGAATCTTGATCAGTTCATCGTTCACGATTTGAACGACCTGCTGAGCGGGGTTCAATGCGCTGGAAACTTCATCGCCAAGGGCTCGGTCGCGAACGGATTGGATGAAATTCTTCACTACCTCAAGGGCAACGTCTGCTTCTAGAAGTGCTTTGCGAATCTCCCGCAGGGTAGCGTCGATGTCGGCCGGTGAAAGCCGGCCTTTTCCTCGCAAGTTTCTAAAGGTCTCCGCGAGACGATCCGATAGATTTCCAAACACTTTTTCTTATCTCCTGTAAATAGGCTAAGCCACTAGCCCACTGGCGAATTCTTTTGGATCAAAGAAAGCGAAGTCGTTGATGCCCTCGCCAACCCCAACCAATTTGATAGGGATTCCAAGTTCAGCTTGGATAGCAAATGCGATGCCGCCTTTGGCTGTTCCATCAAGCTTGGTGAGCACTATGCCGGTGACCTGGGCAACTTCGGCAAAGGCCTTGGCTTGAGCCAGTCCATTTTGCCCGGTGGTGGCATCAATTACCAAAAGCACTTCTGAAATCTCAGCACGCTTTTCAATCACACGTCGGATCTTGGATAACTCATCCATCAGATCAGTTTTGTTTTGCAGTCTTCCGGCGGTATCGATAATCACGATGTCAGCGTTATCAGCAATTGCCGACTCAACCGCTTCGAAAGCCACCGAGGCTGGATCTTGTCCATCTGATTTAGGACCAATCAGTTTTGCCCCTGAGCGCTCTGCCCAAGTTGCGAGTTGATTCACCGCAGCTGCTCTGAAGGTGTCGGCGGCTCCAAGAACAACTGACCAGGAACCTTCAGTTAGCCACTTGGATAGCTTTCCAATTGTGGTTGTCTTGCCAGCACCGTTGACTCCAACGACTAGAAAAACGTAGGGCAGCTTCCCGCTCGAAAGGTTTAGTTCGCGGCTAGCTGTTGCAAGCTGGGTCTCAATTACTCGCGCAAGAATAAGTTTTAGTTCGGTATCGGTCGCTGCGCCTTCTAGCTTGGCTTGCTTTCTAACCTCTGCAACAATTTTCTCGGAGGCAGATAGTCCAAAATCTGCCTGCAGTAAAATCTCTTCGAGGCTCTCAAGATCACTCGAGTCAAATTTTGCTGTTGCAAATAGTGATCGGATGCCTCTTTTTGAGCTGCGAGGTGGCAAGGTAGCTGGCGTGAGGTTTTCGTCAGAGCCGAGTCGATCCGAATCTTGAGTACTGCCTTCGGTCTTGGATGTGGTTTCCTCTTCGCGCTTTTTGCGCCAAAAGAAAATTGAAGACATTAGGCGTCGGCCTTCTCACGCAGGCGCTGACCAACAACAGCTGAAATACCGTCGGCCTTCATCGAAACTCCATAGAGGGCGTCGGCTATTTCCATGGTGCGCTTCTGGTGGGTGATGATGATCAGCTGCGAGTTGATTCTCAAATCCTCGAATAGGGAAAGTAGTCGTCCTAGGTTGGCATCATCCAGAGCGGCCTCAACCTCGTCCATTACATAGAACGGCGAAGGGCGCGCCTTGAAGATAGATACCATCAGCGCAACGGCTGCAAGGGAGCGCTCTCCACCCGAAAGCAAAGACAGCCTCTCAATCTTCTTTCCAGCCGGTTTCACATTTACCTCAAGGCCCGTGGTCAAAAGGTTTTCTGGATCGGTAAGGAAGATTGAACCGGTTCCGCCTGGGAACAATACTGGGAACACCTTTTCGAAAGCTTTCTTGGTGTCCTGGAAAGCATCGTTGAAAATAACCTGCATCTTCTCGTCAAGATCACCGATGATCTTGATTAGGTCCTTGCGGGTTTCGGTTAGGTCCTGAAGTTGGTCGGTTAGGAACTTATGTCTTTGCTCAAGAGCTGCAAACTCCTCTAGCGCTAGTGGGTTTACTCGACCGAGTTTTTCAAGGAGCTTCTCAGCATCCTTGAGTCTTTGCATCTGTGTCTCTCGGTTGAAAACTTCGGGTTCTTTGTCTTCGTCGGAGCTTGGAATTAACTGATCCGGTCCGTACTCAGACAAAAGAGTTGGTTCGTCCAGACCCAGTTCTTCCTGAGCGCGGGTCACGAGGTTTGCTAGGTTTAGGCGCTTCTCGTGGTTTTGAAGCTCGATGTCGTGAACAGATTGAGTCAGATCAGAAAGCTTCTGCTGGATGGAGGCGATATCGCCACGAACCTTGGTTAGCTCCTGGAACTGATCGGTGCGCTCTTGATCCAAGAGGGTGTATTCGCTCTTGGCCTTGTTGGAGCTTTGCGAAACGTTCTCGATCAGTACCGGCAGCAGCTTCAA
>JBILXL010000050.1:0-7683 GCA_044378505.1 Rhodoluna sp.
CGCGGTTGCTGACCGCGGTGATGGGCCCGCGATTGCATCGATTGCCGCGATGGTTATTGCGTGGTTAATTTTTATGCTTCCGCACTCGGTGGTCACCGTTTCGGTTGCAACCGCTTACTTTACAAAAATGAGTGAGCACGTTCAGAAAAAGCAAATTCATTTGATGAAGGTTGATTTGCGCTCATCGCTACGCATAGTTGTTTTGGTAAATACCTTTTCTTCTATTGCGCTAATTCTTCTTTCACTTCCGGTGGCAAGAGTATTCGTTGGTGAGTTTGCATCAACCGTTGCCCTAGGCAACGTGTTGTTTGCAACCATGTTTGGTTTGATTCCTTTTGGAATGGTGTTTATGTTCCAAAGAGCTTTCTACGCCCTGGAGGATACTCGAACACCGTTTGTGTTTACCTCGGTACAAATTGTTTTCCACATCGCAGGTTCGATCTATCTGTTTTTCAACATGGAGTCGCAATTTCTTGTTATGTCCCTTGCGGGACTCACCAGCTTCACCATTTTGATTCAGGCCTTGACTGCTTATCTTTTGCTTCGAAGAAGAATCGGAGAAATTGGTGCTGCTCCTAAAGGCCATGCTCTAACGCTTCGAGTAATCGTTGCAGGGTTTGTCACCTTCGCGGTTGGAACCGCTTCCATTGTTTTTCTGGGCGGGATTCGTGAGGATAGCTTCGCCATCGACACCATCGCTGGTGCGGTGGGGGTTATCTTCACCGCTGGAATGCTGATGCTTGTTTCCTACGTGGCAACCTTGAAGCTACTCAAAGTTCCAGAGATAGACACCGCCTTTGACGGAATCGCTGGAATACTGCGCCGCTAAGCTTGGTTGTTGGCTAGGTGCCTAAGAATTTGTAGGCCCGTTTTGGAGTAATCAATGCGCGAAGTAATAATCATCGGATCCGGCCCCGCCGGATACACCGCTGCAATCTATGCGGCAAGAGCAGGGCTAAAGCCGCTCATGATTGCTTCCAGCGTTGAGCCTGGTGGCGAATTAATGAAAACCACCGAAGTTGAAAACTTCCCAGGTTTTCCAGGGGGACTAATGGGCCCTGACCTGATGGCCAAATTCCAAGAGCAGGCCGAGAGTTTCGGAACTGAAATCTTGCTGCAGGACGTTGTTGAAGTTGACCTAAAGGCCAATCCAAAGATCGTGAAGTGCGGCAACGGAGATGTATTCGAAGCTAGAGCAGTAATTTTGGCTACCGGTGCTGCTTACCGCGAACTAGGCCTGCCGAACGAGAAAGCTCTTTCTGGTCACGGCGTTAGCTGGTGTGCAACCTGCGACGGTTTCTTCTTTAGAGAAAAGACAATCGCTGTTATTGGCGGTGGCGACTCGGCTATGGAAGAAGCGCTATTTCTTACCCGCTTCGCTAGCAAGGTTTATGTCATTCACCGTCGCGACAGCTTGAAAGCTTCCAAGATTATGCAGGATCGTGCTTTTGCTAATCCAAAGATTGAGTTCATCTGGAACAAGGGTGTTGAGGAGCTTCTTGGAGATCCAAAGCTAACCGGGATCAGGCTCAAGGACACCGTGACCGGTGAAGAATCTCAAATGGATCTAGATGGACTATTTATTGCCATCGGTAACGACCCAAGAGTTTGGTTGGTTGAAAACCAGCTTGAGCTAACAGCTGAGAAATTCATCAAGGTCGATGGACGTTCTTCAAAGACCACAATCGAGGGCGTCTTTGCTTGCGGCGATGTTATTGACCCGACTTACCGTCAGGCAATCACCGCTGCTGGGTCTGGTTGTGTTGCAGCCCTTGACGCCGAGCACTTCATCGCCTCACACTAGAACAACCACCCAAAGGAGAAACCATGTCAGCCAAGAACGTCACCACAGCATCTTTCCAGGCCGATGTCCTGGATAACCCGAAGCCAGTGATGGTTGATTTCTGGGCTGAGTGGTGCGGTCCGTGCCGCATGGTCTCACCAATTCTTGATGAGATCGCAACCGAGTACGCAGACAAGATCGACATCGTCAAAGTAAATGTGGACGAAGAGCCTGGTCTTGCGATGCAATATGGCGTCACCGGCATTCCGATGATGGCAGTTTTCCAGGGCGGCACAATCGCGAAGCAAATGGTCGGAGCAAGACCAAAGAATGCAATCGTCGAAGATTTGGCTGCATTCCTGGCTTAGCTAAGATTGTGGGAAACCTTGTTTCCCAATAATCCAAAGTGAGCCATGGCAAAACCAACAGGCGAAAGATTCGATCACTGGATCGATAGCTACGCCAAGCGCGCAGGCTCCCTTTCAGTTTCTGAAGTTCGAGCCCTCTTTGCCGTTGTCTCAAGACCAGAGGTTGTTTCCCTGGCTGGCGGAATGCCGAATGTTTCTTCGCTTCCAAAAGAGCTAATCACCGAAAGCTTTGAAAAGCTAATGTCGACCAAGGGCGATATGGCACTGCAGTATGGCGGCGGTCAAGGAGATATCACACTGCGTGGACAAATCCACGACATCATGGCGCTTGAAGGAATTCAGTCCAGCGTTGAAGATCTTGTAATTACAACCGGTTCACAACACGGACTTGAATTACTTGCCGGATTGTTTTTGGACGAAGGCGATGTTGTTATCGCTGAAGGACCTTCTTATGTTGGAGCTCTCGGAATCTTCCGTCACTACCTAGCCGAAGTTGAGCACGTTTATACCGACAACGACGGAATGTCACCCGAAGCGCTCGAGCAAGAAATTGCGAAGCTCAAAAAGGCAAACAAGAAAATCAAGCTGCTTTATTTGGTTCCAAACTTTGCGAACCCTTCGGGTGTGACACTGTCTGCAAAGAGGCGACCGGAGATCCTTGCTATTGCTAAGCGCAACAACATTTTGGTTGTCGAGGATAACCCTTACGGGCTTTTGTATTTCGACAAGAAGCCGCCAAAGGCGCTGCGCTCGATGGATGACAACGTCATCTACCTAGGCTCTTTTTCCAAGATTCTGGTTCCGGGTTTCCGCGTGGGATATGTTCTAGCTCCTCCCCCAATTAGGGAAAAACTCGTCCTTGCCCAAGAATCTGCAATTTTGTGTCCGAGCGCTTTTTCTCAGATGTTGATATCTGAATATCTGGCAACTGCCGACTGGCAAAAACAGGTCGATACTTTCCGCGGTGTTTACAAGCAGCGCAAGGACTCAGCCCTAAAGGCAATGAAGGAATACCTTCCTGGCCTCAAAACAACTAAGCCCGATGGTGGGTTCTATCTTTGGGTTGATCTGCCAGAAGGCATGGATTCAAAGGCGATGCTTCCGTTGGCGGTCAAAGAGCTGGTTGCCTATACGCCAGGAACTGCGTTTTATGGCGATGGTCAGGGCAAGAACAAACTTCGTATCTGCTATTCCTACCCAACACCAGAACGCATAGATTTAGGCATCAAGCGCCTAAGCAACGTGATCAACTTGCAGCTCGATCTTCAACAAACCTTCGGGAAGGGCTAAGCCATGACTCCAACGAGCAAACAAGCCGGCAAGCTAAAGATTGTTGTTCTGGCTGGCGGGATTTCCCACGAGCGCGACATATCTTTGAAATCCGGTCGCCGAGTTGCCGATGCCCTGGCTGAAAAGGGCGCGCAGGTAATCATGCACGAGCCCGATCACGACCTTTTAGAAAACCTCAAAAAGGACAAGCCCGATGTTATTTGGCCTGTGCTTCACGGCGCCAGCGGCGAAGACGGTGCCCTGCGTGAAATTTTGTCATTGACCGGAATCCCCTTTGTTGGAGCTACCGGCGCAGCCGCCAAGTTGGCCTGGGATAAGTCAGTTGCCAAGATTTTGGCTTCCAGAGCTGGGATTGAAACCCCGAGTTCAATCACTCTGCCACGTGAAACATTCAGGGAGCTTGACGCGGACTCGATTCTAAAGCTTGTGACGAAATCGATGGCTTTGCCGGTTGTTGTAAAGCCAGCCCGCTCGGGTTCTGCTCAGGGTGTCACGATTGTCAAAAAGCAGGAGCAGCTGAATCAGGCCATGATCGATGCCTATGTTTACTGCGATGTGGCAATTATCGAGGATTTCGTTGAAGGAACCGAACTAGCGGTTGGCGTTATCGACCTAGGTGCTGGGCCCATAGCTTTGCCTGCTGTTGAAATTCAACCTCGCTCTGGACACTTTGGTTTCGAAGAGCGATACATCGCCGGCGAGACCGATTACTTTGTTCCAGCCAGACTTACCAAAACCGTCGCCACCAAGGCAGCCAAGATGGCTATCGCCGCTCACGAAGCTCTGGGGCTTAGGCATTTGTGCCGAGTGGATATGATCGTTGACGCCAAAGGCGTCCCCTGGTTTTTAGAGGCGAATGTTTTGCCAGGCCTAACAGAAACATCTTTGCTGCCGCAGGCAATTATCGCTTCAGGTTCAACCCTGGGTGATGTTTACTACTCGCTTGCGCAAGCAGCTCTCAAGGGTCGCGGCTAGTTCTTTTTCTTGTAGCCGATCTGATCCAAGATTCGGTTTAGATCTGCAACTGTTGCAAAATCAATCATGAGCTGGCCCTTCTTGCGGCCCAAAACAATCTTGACTTTGGTATCTAGCTGATCGCCCAAACCATCGGCAATTTCTTTGAGAAGATCCTGCTTGGTTCCCTGCTTGATCTTTGGCTTTTTTGGTTCTGGCTTATCAAAGCCAACTAGCTCTTCGAGGGAACGAACAGACAAACCTTCGTTGATGGTTTTGGTTGCAAAGTATTCCATTCGGGATGCATCAGTTGCACCAAGGATTGCACGGGCGTGACCGGCAGATAAAACACCGGCTGCAACTTGACGCTGAACGCTGGCAGGAAGTTTTAGAAGACGAAGTGTGTTTGTAATTTGCGGACGAGATCTTCCGATGCGATCAGCAAGTTGTTCTTGGGTAATTCCAAAATCTTCCAGCAGCTGTGAATACGCGCTAGCTTCTTCGAGTGGATTCAAATCACTGCGGTGCAAGTTTTCTAGCAGCGCATCGCGCAACATGTTTTGATCTTCTGTTTCACGAATAACGGCAGGAATCTTTGTTAGCCCTGCTTCTTTGGATGCGCGCAGTCTGCGCTCACCCATGATCAGTTCATATTTGCCTTCAGATTTTTCGCGAACAACAATCGGTTGCAAAACTCCAAGCTCACGAATCGAGTGAACAAGTTCTTTAAATGCCTCCGGTTCAAAAACGCTTCTTGGTTGTTTTGCATTCGGTGCAATTGCGTTTACATCGAGGTGACCAAAGCGTGCGCCTGGAACCGTTGCCAGGGCTGGGCCCTTGGTTCCACCGGCAGGAAAGAAAATATCAACTGGTCGCTCGCTGTTTTTTTCAGAGGTTGGAATTAGTGATCCGATGCCTCGACCGAGTCCGCCTTTTTTCTCAGCCACGCTTTGCTCCTCTGTTTGCTAGTTCGATTGCTGCTTCCATGTAAGCGATTGCGCCGGGGGAAGAATGGTCGTAAGAAATTACGGTCTTGCCGTAGCTAGGTGCTTCGGATACGCGAACCGATCTTGGAATGATTGTTGACAGCACTTGATTTGGAAAGTGAGTTTTTACTTCGTCGGCAACCTGGGATGCCAACTTGGTTCTGGAGTCATACATCGTCAACAAAATTGTTGAGAGCTCAAGTTCTGGGTTCAGGTGCTTTCTAATCATTTCGATTGAACGAGTTAGTTGTGAAAGACCCTCAAGGGCGTAGTACTCACACTGAATCGGAATCAGTACTTCTTTGGCTGCAACGAATGCGTTCACGGTTAGCAGACCCAGGCTCGGAGGGCAGTCAATCAAGACATAATCCGGCGGGTTCATGGTGGTGTTCAAATAAGTTTCGATCGCGGTGCGAAGTCTTTGTTCTCTGGCTACAAGGGATACAAGTTCGATCTCGGCACCGGCCAAGTGAATGGTTGCCGGAACGCAAGTAAGGCCTGGGCGCTCAGGGGAAATCTGAACTACTTTTTCGATTGGGACATCATCAATCAAAACTTCATAGATGCTCTTGATATCCGCATGGTGATCAATGCCCAAAGCAGTTGATGCGTTTCCTTGCGGATCAAGGTCAATTACAAGAACCTGTAGTCCCTTGGAGGCCAAGGCTGAGGCCAAATTCACGGTAGTTGTGGTCTTTCCCACGCCACCTTTTTGGTTGGAAATTGTAATTATGCGGGTAACCGAAGGTTTTGCTACGGTTTGTGCCCCAACATTGACCAAACGACGAGAGTTTTCCACAAGCTCGCGAGCAAGTGGGGTATCTGTGAAATCGGCTAGATCTCCAGCTAAATCATCAGGATGTTTCACGTGAAACCTCCTTGATGTCGGAGTTATCCACAAGCCAACCGGTAGGTTGTGGAGAACTTTCGTCCCGGCCGTTTGGATAGCCCAAGCCTGCAACAACACCCGGCTTGGTAACCGAGGTTGATTCTGCTGGCTGCTCTGACATCTATTTCTCCTGTGAAGAATCTAGTCTAGTTTCAACCACCGATGTGGGCTCAGCCAAAAACTTTTCCCCACAAACCACGATCTCGAAACTTTCAATCTTGAACTTCTTTTTTAGCTTCTGCGCCTCCAGAATTTCCTCCGGAGCTTTGGATCCCTTGAGGGCAATAACCCTGCCTGCTGGCTTCAAAAGTGGAACGCAAAGCCTGAGCAGTTTATCTAGGGCTGCCACGGCCCTGGCCGTGACCACATCAAATTGCCCGCCCTCGACCTCTTCGGCCCTGGCCCGAACCACTTCTACGTTCTGTAAATCCAGCTCGTCGACTACCTCTTGGAGCCAGCTGGCCCTTCGATCCATGGGCTCAATTAGGACAAAATCGGTGCCTGGAGCAGCTATTGCCATTGGTATTCCAGGAAGTCCTGCCCCAGATCCCACATCGGCCACTAGCTCCCCTGGCTTTACCAGTTCGGCCACCACGGCCGAATTTAGGATGTGCCGGGACCAGATTTTGTCTAGTTCCCTTGGGCCCAAAAGCCCCAGCTCGTCACTATCGTTTGCCAATTTTTGGGCATATTGCCTGGCTAGCCCAATATGAAAGCCGAAGATCCCCTCGGCTGTGTCTGGCTCAGCCTCGAAATGTTTCACGTGAAACTATTCAGGTTTTGAGATGACGATGTGGCGGTCGCGGCCTTCGCCCTCAGATTCTGAGTGCAGTCCGGCGTCGCCGATAAGGTCGTGGGCTAGCTTGCGCTCATAGGAGCTCATTGGCTTGAGGTGCTGTGGCTCGCCGGTGTCCTTGACCTTGTCGATGAACTTAGATACGGCCTTGGTCAGCTGGTCGATCTTGGCCTGGCGGGAGCCTCCGACGTCCAGGATCAGCCTGGAGTAGCTCGAGGTCTTGACCTGGACAGCCAGACGGGTTAGCTCCTGAAGGGCCTCTACGGTGTCCGGGTGGGAGATTAGGTCCAGGTTGGAGTCTTTGCCTGCGGTCACGGCCAGGTAGGCGCGTCCCTCGCGGACGTCGATGTCAATATCGCCGTCCAAATCAGTTATGTCAAGTAATTCTTCTAGGTAGTCAGCGGCGACATCGCCCTCTTCTTCTAGCTGCTTGACGGTGCGGTCTTTGCTCTCATCTAATTCGGCCATTTGTGGCTACCTACTTCTTCTTTTTCTTGTCGTCTTTTTTAGCGCGGTTTTTGCCCTTGGGTTGCTCGCGCTGGGTCTTTTCTTCCAAATCGGCGGCTGCCTTGGCAGCTGCCTCGGCGTCTAGCTTTTCCTGAAGCTCCTTCGGGAGC
>JBILXL010000051.1:0-7516 GCA_044378505.1 Rhodoluna sp.
AGATTCTTGATGCAGCGCACGACGAGGCATACAAAGCCATCAACCTAAACCGTCGAGTATTAGACGCGATGGCCAAAGAGTTGATGGAGAAAGAAACTCTTAACCCTGACGACATCGCAAAGTTGTTTAGGTCAGTTAAGAAACTTCCAAAGCGCAAGCCTTGGCTTTCAAAAACCTCCAGGCCCTCATCCAAAAAAGGTCCTATTGCAATTCCTTCTAAGGGGTCAACAACGGCCAAGGTAGCAGCGAAGAAAAAAGCTGAAGCGGCCGAAGCAGCAGCTGCTAAGAAATCTGTTGTGAAAAAGGCAGTTAAGAAAACTGTTGCGAAAAAGCCCATTGTGAAGAAACCGAAAAAGGCTGTCAAGAAGAAGTAATTGGTTGATATAAATCGCATAAAGAATGCGGTGACCGAGCTACTCACCGCAATTGGCGAAGACCCCAAACGCTCTGAACTACAAGCAACCCCTGAGAAATTCGCTGAGGCGTATCAAGAGTTTTTCAAGGGAGTCGGTGTTGATCCAATGACGATTCTTGCCGATGCCTTCCCGGCTGAACAAAACGATGTTGTGATCTTGAAAGATGTCGAACTGGTTTCGATTTGTGAACATCACTTACTTCCCTTTACTGGAGTAGCTCACATCGCCTACCTACCAAAAGACAAGGTAGTTGGCCTAGGCCGCTTACCAAAGCTTGTTGAGGTGCTTGCCGCCAGGCCTCAGCTTCAGGAGAATCTCACATCACAAATTGCCGAAGCAATCCAGACTGGCCTGGATGCAGCCGGTGTGATTGTGGTTATTGAAGCCCGTCATCACTGCGTTGCATCACGAGGTGCAAGACAGCCAGAAGCCAACACCGTCACATTGCGAGCCCTCGGAACATTCAGCGAGCCAGCTGCCAGAGCCGAGATCATGGCCCTGATTGCCAAATGAAAACATGGTTAATTTCACAAGACCTCTGATCATGGGTGTTATCAACATCACCCCGGATTCCTTTTCTGACGGCGGTCAATTTCTAGATTCCAACGAAGCAGTAAAACATGCACTCGAACTTGTTCGAGAAGGCGCAAACATTATTGACCTTGGCGGAGAATCGACCAGACCAGGGGCGCTTCGCGTAAAAATCGACGAAGAACAAGCCAGAGTGCTGCCAGTGATTGAAGCACTTATGCAAAACGCCGAGTTCAAATTAAGTGGTGCAATCATCAGCATCGACACCATGAACGCGCAAACCGCAGCGCTTGCAGTTGCCGCTGGGGCGAAGATTGTGAACGATGTTTCCGGTGGTCTTGCCGACGAACAAATGTTTGCGGAGCTAAAGAATCTGAACTGCAAATTCATTGTCAGTCACTGGCGAGGATTTAGCGAAACCATGGATTCGCTAAACAACTACACCTCGGTGGCTAAAGACGTAGCGGAAGAACTTATCGAGCGAGTAGCAAAAGCTGAAGCCGCGGGAATTTCTAGAGATCGATTGATCATTGATCCAGGCCTTGGTTTCGCAAAAGACATTGCACAAAACTGGCACCTGGTTGCTCGCCTCGACGAATTAGAAAAACTAGAACTTCCAATTCTGGTTGGAGCATCAAGAAAACGGTTTCTTGCTGGAGCGCTCGAACCACAGGATGCAGCTGGAGTCAGCAACCAAAGACGCGATCTTGCAACTGCAGTTTTGACAGCACTTTTGCTCCAGCGCAAGCTTTGGGGCGTGAGAGTCCACAATGTTGCAACAACCCTTGATGCCATCAAGGTGGTTGAGGCCCTGGCGTTTGCGAATGAAGAGTCCAACGGGCAGAGTTAAGCCATGACCCAAAAGATTCAGATCAAGGGCCTTCGGGTTTACGGCTATCACGGTGTGATGGAGCACGAACGTGATGAGGGTCAGTACTTCATCATTGACGCGAGCATCAAGGTAGAAGCAGAGCGCGCAAGCTCCACAGACGATATTTCAAACACCGTCAGCTATGCCGAGATCGCTCAACTGATCGCCGAAAACGTTAGAAACAATCCAGTGAATTTGCTTGAGACTCTTTCTCAGCGCATCGCTGACGAAGTGCTAACTGCGTCAGGACCTTGGGCAAAATCAGTCAAGATAACTGTTTCAAAACCTGATGCGCCGATTGATCTTTACTTCGACACTGTCGCTGTCACAGCAAAGGCAAAAAGGCAGTCCTAGTGGGCACCTGGAAAATTGCGGTGCTTGCCCTAGGTGCAAACCTAGGGGATCGACAAAAAACCATCGAGACCGCCATCGAACAACTTGCTGCTCAGAAAAAGATTCGTGTGCTCGAGCGCTCTCCTCTAGTTGAATCAGTTGCGCTGACCGAGTCGGGCGAAGATAAGTCGTTACCCAGTTATCTCAACGGTGTTATCAAGATCGCAACTCAGCTTCGACCAAAAAAGCTTCTCGAGGTAATCACGCGAATTGAGAATTTGCACGGCCGAATTCGTCTTCACCGCTGGGGTTCTAGAACGTTAGATATTGACATCATCACTTATGAAGATGTCTTCAAATCTTCCAAGCACCTAACGATTCCTCACCCACAAACCCATCACCGTCCATTCGTGCTGGTTCCCTGGACCCTGATGGATGAAGACGCAATTTTGCCAGGGCATGGTCGAATAGCAGATCTCTCAAGTTCTATGACCGCGCAGGTGAGTGTGCTGAAATGAAACCCACCAAGTTATCGCTACTGCTACTTATCTCAATTCCTTCGACCCTCGCCTCTTTTTTTGTTGCAAGCTTCATGGTTGGCCGCGGTCTTCAAGTTCCGGTATCGCCTAGCAATCTTTTGATTACCCTTGCTGCTATTTCTGCAGTGCTACTTGTTCTATCTATTCCGATCTGGCGCTACCGAAGCGCGCTCAAGCAAAAATCCGCTCAGCGCCCCAAGCGCGTTGATCCGTTCTACGCGGTTAGGGTTTTGCTTCTGGCCAAGGCAAGTGCACTAGCTGGCGTGCTTTTTGCCAGCTGGCATTTGGGTGTGGTTATTTTCACTCTGTCGGGAGCAGTTGTGGTGCAGAGCTTGGTGTTGCAAAACAGTTTTGGATTTATCGCCAGTGTGATGCTGATTGTTGCAGCGCTGATTACTGAACAAATCTGCCGCCTGCCTCAAGATGCCGACCCAGATCCAGATCAGGCGGTTACCTCGTGAAGCAGGGAAGACTAAACGTTGGAGTAATAGGTACAGAGCCTGCAGGAATTGCAATGGCGCAAGCGCTAGCAACCGCCGGTCACATGGTGGTTGCCGTTAGCACCGCGACATTAGAAAAGGACGATGCCCTAGAAGTGCTGCTGCCGCAGGCAAAAAGATTGACCGACACCCAAATTCTTGAAGCCACTGATCTAGTGCTGCTTGCAGTTCCAGCAGCAGAAATCACCGCAACTGTTTCACATCTTTCTGATTCTTGGCGTGCCGGGCAACTTGTTGTCCACCTGGCTGCTGAGTTTGATCACGAGATCTTGAGCGAAGCTCTTTCCAAAGGCGCTATTCCACTCGCCATTCATCCAGCAATGCGTTTTACCGGAACCAGCTTGGATCTAAATCGTATGAAGGAAAGCTTTTTTGCGGTGAGTGCTCCAGCTGTTGCACTACCCATTGCTCAAGCTCTAGTGATTGAAATGGGAGCTGAACCTATTGTTATTGCTAGCTCGGCACGGGCCAGCTATGCCGAGGCAATCGAGGTGGCAAGCAATTTTTCCGCAATGATTGTTAATCAGGCAATTGGATTGCTGGAGCAAGCCGGAGTTGAAAACCCAGCGCTTGTTATTGCTCCGGTGATTGAGAGTGCGGTGGATCAGGCTTTGTCCAAAGGGCACCGTCAGATCAAGCCGGAAGATTTGATAGGGGACGCTTAGATGAGGCTCGTGAGGACAGTAGCGGATGTTGCGCTGTTGGTCTCGCGAACCAAAATCTCAGGCAAAAAAGTTGCATTCGTTCCAACCATGGGAGCAATCCACGACGGACACCTCTCACTAATAGCAATTGCTAAACAGCATTCTGATCTGGTTGTTGCATCGATTTTCGTAAACCCACTGCAGTTCACAAGCACTGCAGATTTCGAGCTTTACCCAAGAAACGAAGACGTAGATGCCAAAGCACTCAACAAAGCCGGAGTCGATGTTTTATTTTTACCAACCGTTGATGAGATTTATCCAGACGCAAACTATGCCATCACCCAAAAAGCTGGTCCGGTAGGACAGGCCTATGAGGGTGATTCAAGGCCCGGTCACTTCGACGGGATGCTCACGGTGGTATCCAAACTGTTTGATATTGTCCAGCCGGATTTTGCAGTCTTCGGTGCCAAAGACGCTCAGCAGCTATTTCTGATTCGTCAGATGGTCAAGGCTCAGAACCCGCTGGGCAACCGTGACCCAATCGAGATCCTCGAAGGCCCAACCATCAGAGATGCCAAGGGCCTTGCCCTTTCTAGTCGCAACAAGAGATTGTCTAAGACCCAGCTTCAGCTGGCGCTCACTCTACCCAATGCACTCAATGAAGCAAGCCTTGCCGCCTCTCGAGGAGGGGGAGCATCGAGTGCATACTTCTCCGCAAGCTCCGTGTTTAGCGCAAGTGGTGAGGCTAAACTCGATTATCTAGCCTTGGTGAATCCAGCAACCTTTCAAGCAATTGAAGAAGGATTCACCGGCCAGGCACTGATGATTGTTGCCGCAACCGTAGGTGACGTAAGACTTATCGATAACAGGTTGATCACCTTCTAGGAGAAACAAAGCGCAATGACCGACCAGCTAGAAAACGATTCCGAAGATCTTCCGGAGCAAATTGCCGTTCGCATGGCAAAGCGCGAAAAGCTCAACGAGCTTTCCGATGCCTATCCGGTCTCACTTCCAATCACACACACCATCGCTCAAGTGCGTGCCGAATTCCCAGAACTAGAAATTGATGTTGCAACCGGCAAAACTGTTTCAGTTGCAGGACGCGTAGTTTTTGCTCGTAACACCGGAAAGCTTTGCTTCGCAACTTTGCAATCAGGCGATGGCGAAAGAATTCAGGCCATGGTTAGCCTCGATAAGGTCGGCGAGGAATCCCTCGAGCTATACAAAGAACTAGTTGACCTGGGCGATCACCTATTTGTTGAAGGTGAAGTAATTACCTCCAAGCGCGGAGAGCTAAGCATTCTGGCTGCAAGCTGGAAGATGGCGGCAAAAACAATTCGTCCACTACCAAATTTGCACAATGAGCTATCAGAGGAATTCCGCGTACGCCACAGGTATATCGATCTAATCGTTCGAGACCGCGCACGTGAAGTGGTCAAGATTCGCTCTCAAGTCATGCAGTCAATGCGCAAGACATTTACCCAGGATAACTATCTCGAAGTTGAAACACCGATGCTTCAGTCGATGCACGGTGGTGCATCAGCTAGACCTTTCAAGACCCATATGAACGCTTTCGACATGGAACTGTTTTTGCGCATCGCACCTGAACTTTTCTTGAAGCGCGCTGTTGTTGGCGGTATCGAGCGCGTGTTTGAAATCAACCGCAACTTTAGAAACGAAGGTGCTGACTCAACGCACTCACCGGAGTTTGCAATGCTCGAGGCTTACCAGGCCTACGGCGATTACAACACCATGGCTGAACTTACTCAGAAGCTAATCCAAAACGCCGCGCAGGATGTTTTTGGAACTCAGGTAGTCAAGCTCGAAGACGGTGAAGAAAACGATCTTTCCGGCTCATGGGACCACATTTCAATGTTTGATTCTCTTTCCGCCGCAGCTGGAGTTGAAATCACACCCGAGACCCCGATGGCGGAGCTGAAGAAACTGGCCGACAAAGTCGAGATCGAAATCGATCACCCGCTGCACGGTAAATACGTCGAAGAGCTTTGGGAGCACTTTGTAAAGCCAGGGCTTACATCCCCAACCTTCGTTATGGATTTCCCGGTTGATACTTCTCCTTTGACTCGAGATCACAGAAGCAAAAAGGGTGTAGTTGAGAAGTGGGATCTTTACATCCGCGGCTACGAACAGGCAACTGGATACTCTGAGCTAGTTGATCCAGTTATTCAGCGCGAGAGATTTGTGGCACAGATGGCACTTGCTAAATCTGGTGACCCAGAGGCGATGAAGCTTGACGAGGAATTCCTCAAGGCACTCGAGTTTGGAATGCCACCATCTGGTGGAATGGGTATGGGAATCGACAGGTTGTTGATGAGCCTTACCGGTCTTGGAATTCGCGAGACAATTCTGTTCCCGCTTGTGAAGTAAACTTCTTTTGTGGAAGAAATCGAAGTAGTAGCCCTAAGCCCTCTGGAGTGGCTCGCCGATTTCGGAATGTCCATGATTCCACCGATTCTTATGGGCTTGTTGTTTTACGCGGTAATGCGAGGCATCTTCCGAGCCGACGCCACCGAGCGTAAGGTTTATGGCCAAATCGAGGCTGAAGAGCGCGCCAAGCGCAAAAAAGCCCCTAACGCCTAGGGCGAACAAGCCTTATTTTGAGCCTTCTGGCTGGTTAACATCTTTACCTAGGGCAATTTATTGTCCCCTTACAAGGAGTAAAAGATGTTCGAGAAGTTCACCGATAAGGCCAGACGAGTCGTTGTTTTGGCCCAGGAAGAAGCGAAGCTTCTAAACCACAACTACATCGGAACCGAACACATCCTCCTAGGACTCATTCACGAAGGCGAAGGCGTTGCAGCCAAGGCCCTCGAATCACTCGGCATTAACTTGGATGCAGTTCGCGATCAGGTGCAAGAAATCATCGGCCAGGGCCAGCAGGCGCCATCCGGACACATTCCTTTTACTCCTCGCGCAAAGAAAGTTCTTGAGCTTTCACTTCGCGAAGCACTTCAGCTTGGCCACTCCTACATCGGAACTGAGCACTTACTGCTTGGACTTATTCGCGAAGGTGAGGGCGTTGCCGCTCAGGTTCTTACGCGTCTCGGAGCTGACACCAACCGCGTTCGTCAGCAGGTTATTCAATTGCTTTCTGGTTTCCAAGGAAAAGAAACCGTTCAGGTTGGTGGCGAGCAAGTTGCCCCACAAAAGGGGTCACAGATTCTCGACCAGTACGGCAAGAACCTAACTCAGTCGGCAGCCGAAGGAAAGCTTGACCCAGTAATCGGTCGTGAGCGCGAAATCGAGCGCGTCATGCAGATTCTTTCTCGCAGATCCAAAAACAACCCAGTTCTGATTGGTGAACCGGGTGTTGGAAAAACCGCAATTGTTGAAGGACTTGCTCAGGCAATTGTTTCCGGCAACGTTCCAGAAACTCTAAAGGACAAGCAGCTTTACACACTTGATCTTGGTTCCCTTATTGCAGGAAGCCGCTACCGCGGAGACTTCGAAGAGCGCTTGAAGAAAGTCACCAAAGAAATTCGCACCCGCGGCGACATCATCACTTTCATCGACGAGATTCACACCCTGGTTGGTGCAGGAGCCGCAGAAGGTGCAATTGACGCAGCGTCTATCTTGAAGCCGATGCTTGCTCGTGGCGAGCTACAGACCATCGGTGCAACAACACTTGACGAATACCGCAAGCACTTCGAAAAAGATGCAG
>JBILXL010000007.1:0-20196 GCA_044378505.1 Rhodoluna sp.
TTGTCGAGCAGTATTTCGTTGAACCAGAGAGTCTGGCTATCACCTACGGCATGGCCTACGAAGAAGCTCTAGAACAAGAACTTCTAAATCACTTAGGTCCGGAAGGTTTTCAACGACCGGCAGACAAAGACACTTTCGATGCAACCGTTGCCTTGATGCGCGAGCAAGTTCCAGTGATCTACCAGGGCTACCTCAAGCACCAAGTTGGCAACCTTACGTTTAATGGCAAACCGGATTTTCTTGTTCGAGGTGACTACCAACTGGAATTTGTAAAGGGCAAGCTAACCGCTAACCAGAGATCAACTGGGGAGAAAGACAAGTACGTAGCTTGGGATGCCAAGCTCGCATCAACTGCAAAACCAAACTATCTTTTGCAAATTGCTCTCTATGCCGATGCACTTCTGGCTCTCGGGATGAAAGCTGAGGGAGAACCTGGAATCATTTTGGGCTCTCGAACTTTAGAAACATTTGAGGAATCAGAAATCGTGCCTGCTATGCAGCAGGCACGAAAAGAACTTGAACAAGCAATCAAGTCCTTCGATGAGAAAACTAAACTTTCCGATCTAACTCTTTACTGTGACACTAAAGACTCCTGCGAGGTTTGCGAGTATCCAGCCCTTTGCGAGCAAGCCAGATTCGATGTTGACCACCTAGTTCAAGTTGCTGGCATAAACCGCAATCAGATTGAAAAGCTCTCCGCTGTCGGTATCACAACCATGGCGTCCCTAGCAGAAGCAGCTGATGATCAGCGACCGAGTGATATCACAGCCTCTAGCTTTGAAAAGATTCGTCAGCAGGCAAAGCTGCAGACCGATTACAGAAAAACCAATAAGGTCAGCTACATCGTTCTACCTGATCCCGAAATTGCCGTCTTGCCACCGGCTTCGCAAAACGATGTCTTTTTTGACATGGAAGGTTTTCCTTACTTCCCCGAAAAGGGCGGTCTTGAGTACCTGTTTGGAAACACGCTCCGATCGGGTGAATTCGTGCCGTTTTTTGCCCACGACCGCAAACAAGAAAAGCAAGCCTTTATCGACTTCATGGAGTTTTTGACCAAGAAACTCGAGGCAGATAAGACCGCACACGTCTATCACTACGCCAACTACGAGGTCACGGCTTTAAATCGTCTTGCTGCAAGGCACGGGGTTATGGAAGCCCAAGTTGCAGAGCTAGTTTCCTCTGGTCGAATGGTTGATCTTTACAAAGTAGTAAAGGGCTCCATCATGGTTTCGCAGCCTAGCTATTCAATTAAGAAACTAGAAGCGTTTTACGAATTCGATCGCAAGAGTAAGGTGCTCGATGCTGGCGCTTCTATTGACGAGTATGACTACTACCGTCAGCAGGTCGAACTTGGTGACGAAGGGGCTGCGGAAACACTGAAGCAGATCACCGATTACAACGAAGACGACTGCGTTTCAACCATGGCGCTTTATAACTGGCTAAGCAGTATGCCAGGAGCTCACTCCAGGTATCAGGAATTTGAGCGGGCCAAAGATATAAAAAAAGCCCGCGAGGCTAGAAGCCAAGCAGAAAAAGAAGACTCCCCCGAATCTGCAAGAGCCCGCAAGGCGGAGTTTGAACTTGAAAAGCTAAATAAGAAAACTGCTGTCTTGCAAAAGGCCCTCGATGGCTGGGCTTGGGGTAAAGATGTCGATGCTGACTACCGCGCAAAGATTTGGTTGGCTCTTACTCACTCGATGCTCTATTACAACCGCGAAGATGTAATTCGCTGGCGAGACTGGGCCATTCGCAAGGATGCAACTTTTGATCAGCTGCATCGAGACCGCAAGGCTCTGGTGGTTCAAGGCTGCACTACAGAATCCAACACAGCTGACTTTTTTGGTGTCGATCCTGAAACCAAGGTAAAGCTGGTTTATCGCTACGCTTTGGAGCCTGGCCAAACCAGTTTTCTAAAAAAAGATCAGAAGTTGTTTGTTCGCTATAGCTTGGGTGCTAACCAGCAGGACACTGACTACGGCAAGGTCATCTCAGTTGTTGGCGACGAGCTGATATTTGAACGCGATGCCAGATACGCAAACATGTCGTTAGTCCCAAACGCCATCTTTGAATACGAGTGGGTGCCTCCTGGTCAAAAGCCTGAAGTGGTTGGGGAATTAGTCCAGGAGCTAGTTGGCCTTTGGGGCTCCCCTGTGGAAGATCCTCAAATCAAGCACCCGGCAATGGATCTGCTGATGCGGAATGCTCCAAGGCTGAAATCTTTGCCGGGTCTTCCTGTGCCAATGGCAGGGAATGCTTTGACGGCAATTACCGAAGCGGTGATGGATCTAGACACTTCACTGCTTGCAATCCAGGGCCCACCTGGGTCAGGTAAGACCTTTGTTGGCTCGAGGGTTATCAAGGAATTGGTTGACAAAGGAATGAAGGTGGGAGTTGTTGCCAACTCCCACTCCGCAATCGAGAATCTGTTGTGGGCTTGCTTAGAAGCCGGGGTATCCCCCGATGCCATGGCCAAGAAAACTCAAGCTGGAGATAGGGAAGCCAAAGGTTGGCTAACGCCAACAACCAACAAGGTTGTCGGTTCTTGGCGAGCTGGAAACTCCGGATACGTTTTCGGGGGAACCTCTTGGAGTTTCTGTGCGAAAGAAATGTTTGAAGATCAGTTTGACTACATCTTTATTGACGAGGCTGCCCAGTTCTCACTGGTTGATGCAATTGCAGTTAGTGCCAACACCAAGAACCTGGTTTTGCTAGGAGACCCAAGACAGCTCACTCAGGTTGTTCAGGCTATTCACCCAGGTGGTGTTGATAACTCTGCCCTTGGCCACTACATGGGAGATGCTGCAATCCTAGAAAGCTCCTCTGGCTACTTCTTAGATGTGACCAGAAGAATGCACCCTGCAATCAATAGTCGGGTAAGCAACTTGAGCTACCAAAACAAACTTCACTCCCACCCCGATACCCATGCCCATGTTGTTGCTGGCGTCGAGCCAGGACTGGTTGTTGTTCCGGTTGAACACAGAGCAAACGTCTCAAGTTCAATCGAAGAGGCAAAGGTTGTGTTGGAAATTGCTCAGGCCCAGGTAGCAAAACTTGGAGCTTCAGAAGTTCTGATTGTTGCTCCCTATAACGCTCAGGTCGATCTAATTAGACAGCTGCTGGATAAGGCAGGTTTGGACGAGGTGGCGGTTGGAACAGTGGATAAATTCCAGGGCCGTGAGGCGATGGTGGTTATCGTTAGCCTTGCAGCTTCCAGCGCTCTAGATGCGCCAAGGGGACTGGACTTTTTGCTAGATAGAAACCGGTTGAATGTTGCTCTTTCGAGAGCCAAAGCAAATTGCTACCTCGTATATTCGCCTTCGCTTACAAAATCTCGCTTTAGAAACATCGAGGAGCTCAAATCTGTTTCCAGACTGAATGGTTTGCTGGAGCAGGCTAGCTAGCCCAGTTGGCCTCAGCAACTCTTCAATTCCTGCGCTGTGTGTTTTTGAGTGCTAGCTTGGAAAGCAAATGGGGATTGAGTGGCCACTAATTGCAGCTGGCGTTGCGATTTTGATCGCACTGCTAGCGCTCAGACCTATGCTCCAAAAGCGCCAAGGCGATAACAAACCAGCGCCTCTGCTAAAAGGCGATGGAAAATTTGCCTTCACAATCAGGGGTTGTATACCCTTCTCCGAAAACTTCGACGCTGTGAGGATCGCGAGACGAATCTACTTTGTCGAGGCGACGCTTCTCGAAGTTCTCTTGATTCCAGAACCCTCCAACATCGAACGCAAGCTCGCGGTTGCTGTGACACTAGATTCCAAGGTGCTGGGATATGTCCCAACCCAAGAGGCAGGCGAAATGCACAAGTACCTGCTTGCTCATTCAAGTGGCGTTCGTGCCATGGCCAAGATTTATCTTGGCTCAAGGCCGGAATACAACGGTGTCATGTTGGATCTTGCAAAGCCACTAAAGCTTGAATCCAAATGGAAAGCCTGAGAAGATCTCTGTCCCGCCAGTCTGCCTAGACTGTTTCCATGAAACCTTCAGTAGATGTGGTCATTGTTGGCGGTGGCCATAATGGCCTAACCGCCGCCGCATATCTAGCCAAGGCTGGATTGAGTGTCACGGTACTTGAGCGACTATCCAACTTTGGCGGGGCTGCGGTATCCGAGAGGAGCTTTGCCGGCGTTGATGCGAAGTTATCCAGGTATTCGTACTTGGTTTCTCTTTTGCCGAAGCAGATCATCGAAGATCTAGATTTGGATATCAAACTTGCCCCGAGGCGTTACTCCTCTTATACGCCGCTACCAGAAACAGACAAAGGCCTGCTGGTGGATAACCATGATCAGGCAAATACCCAAAGCTCCTTTGATTCCATCGGCGCAAGCCTTGATGCCAAAGCCTGGCATGAGTTTTACCAAAAGACCACACTGTTAGCTCAAGCCATGTTCCCAACTGTTTTATCTCCTTTGATGACCAGATCTGAAGCAAAGGCCAAGCTCAAGGCGCTTGCGGGATCTGATCAGATCTGGAATGAGTTCATTGAGAAGCCTGTGGGCGAAGTGATTGAGAAGTCCTTTGAGTCTGATTTGGTTCGAGGAGTAGTTCTTACCGATGGAATGATTGGAACCTTCGGTTCCAACCTGGATCCCAATCTGGATGTGAACAAGTGCTTTTTGTATCACGTGATTGGCAATGAAACCGGTGAGTGGAACATACCAATAGGTGGCATGGGGCAAGTATCAGACGGTCTTAGAAAAGCAGCCTTGGCTGCAGGTGCAACACTGATGGCTGATTGTGATGTCAGGGCAATAGCAGCTGATGGAACGGTTTCTTACACGTCCCACAGCCCAGGTTATGCAGACGAGGTTTTTGAGGCAGAGCACATCAAAGCCAAATTTGTCTTGGCCAACGTTTCTCCAGTTGAACTTGAGAAACTTACTGGAATCAAAGACGTTGTTCCAACTGCCTCGAAGGCTGAAGGCGCGCAGGTCAAGGTCAATTTGCTCCTGAAGAGATTGCCGAAGCTCAAAGACAGTTCCTTGGATCCAGTTGCCGCCTTCGGCGGCACTTTCCACATCAACGAAGGCTATGCCCAGCTACAAACTGCTTTCGAGCAAGCATCCCGAGGTGAAATTCCAAACCCACTACCCTGCGAGATCTATTGCCATAGTTTGACTGATCCAACAATTCTTTCCAAGGAACTACAGAGCCAAGGTGTTCAGACCTTGACGGTCTTCGCTCTGCACACCCCGCACAGTTTGCTAAGTGGCAAAAACAACAACGAGATGCGTGAACAACTAACCCGCGCTGTTATAGATTCGCTGAACTCTGTTCTTGCTGAGCCAATTGAGGATCTGCTGGTGTTGGATGAAAACGGAAAGCCCTGCATTGAAACTAAGACCACACAGGATCTGCAGGATGCCCTCAGGCTTCCAGGTGGCAACATTTTCCACGGTGCCCTGGAATGGCCGTTTGTTGAAGACGGTGCTGATTTGAGCTCACCTGTCAAACGTTGGGGTGTTGCAACCAAACAAGAGAATCTATTGGTTTGTGGGTCAGGAGCAAGACGGGGCGGTGCCGTAAGCGGTATTGCAGGTCACAACGCCGCCATGGCTGTTCTGGAGCAGCTCGGTTAGTTAGTCCAGCTAGAGCTTATTGTTACTCGGTTGTTCTTAGGTCCGGAGGATGTCCCGGTTGTTCCGACACTGGTGCTGCGCGTATAGGTTGCAACAACACCTAGGGAATTTATGTAGCTCACAACAGCAGTGTTTCTGGATTTAGCCAGAGACTTTACTGACCCCGATGGTCTGGTTGCTGCAAGGGTGATCTTGATAGCACTTTTGGTTTTGATGGCATCGACCATGTCGCGGATGACAAGTTTCTGAGCGGCTCTCAGCGTAGATTTCCCTGGATTGAAAAACACTCTCGCGGTTGCTTTGGTGCTTTGTAGTTTCCAAATTGCGTAGAGGGTCTGTTGTGAGACAACGGGTATGTAGCTTCCTGCATTCGCGATTATTGCGCCAGTGGCAGTTAGTGACCAGCCCATAAAGTCATAGCCGGGTTTACGAAGGGTCATCTCAGACAAAACAGGGAGCTTGAGGGCTGTACCTCCAGAAGTGAAAACTTGGGCGGCTGGGATAGAACCTACAGTGCCGGTGTTGGCGTTAAAAGAAACGGTCTTAATCCACGAAGCATAGAGGGTCGGGTTTCCAACATCGGTGCTACCTGCCAGATAGGTGCTCACACGGGTGGTCGAAAGTGAAGATGCCATCCAGCCACCAAATGCGAAGCCGCTTTTTACCAGCGTGCCTGCTGTTGGCAGAGTTAGTGACTGGCCAAAGCGATAAACGTCTTGAGTTTTTGCTCCAGCAAGTGCACCTGAATCAGCGCCGTTTGAGTTGTAGGTGATTGTGGTATTCCATACCGCATACAAATCAAGTCTTGTTGCCGTGCTGGAAAAAGCGTAAGTAGAGCCCGTTAGAGAAGCTCCGCCGACCGTTGTGCTCCAGCCGCCGAAGGTGTAGCCAGTTCGAGAGCCAGTGACTGATGCTGCAGCTGGCAATGGAACTAGATCACGGTCGACTGTGATGCTGCCAGGTACTGCGGTGCCGATGGTGTTGCCGGCGTAGAACACATCTACGTTTGTTCCGGCAGAAGCTGGGGAGGAAAAACCGATCAAACCAATCAGAGTCAGCGAGGCTGTTACCAGAATCGAAATTGATCTCTTGGTGAAGTTAGAAAACAGACCGGTACTGGAACTGAACATGGTTTTTACCTCTCGAGTGCACTATGTGCTAATAAACCTAACACTAGGCCTCTGACACCAAAGTCCTAGGAACCAACAGCTGTGAATAACCCGTGAAGACCTAGCTACTAGACCTTGCGCGGTGAGAAACAACCCACTGGAATGAACTTGCGACTAGGAACAAGAGCGAAAAGTACGCTGCAATAAATGTCAAGTTCCAACCCAGAATGGTAGCCAACACCAAAAGAGCAATTCGGCCAGGAACGCTAAGTCCCAGAACGCTAAGCCACTTAGGCTTTTGCTCGTTCTGCATTGACCTGTACAGATTGTCGTAGTGATGGAAAGCAATTGAGAACAAGATCACGAAGCCTGCAACGCCAAGGCCTCCCTCAAGGTGGCCGGTTGCAGCAAACAAGGCAATGATTGCTCCGAGCTCAACTGCTCGAAGTAGAGATGGCTCAAGCCAGTCGAAGCGGGTCAGAAAAGACTTGGTGCTGAAACCAAGATCTAACTGACGAACAATGACGTGAGATTGGATTCTAGTTTTTGCCATTACAAGAGTTTTTGCGATGCGAACTCGGTATACCCAAACCATTGAGAACAGAGCCAAAAGCGGCAGGGCTGTGAAAGTAAACAGCGCACCGCCAACGGCGGCTGTGAAGCTAATTGCCAGCCATCGTTCTCCAATTGGGAAAATCACGATCTTGCCTAGCCAGTAGCGGATGCGCCTTTTTGTAAAGGCATGTTCGTCGTCTGAATCAAGCTCTTCCATTTGAGCGGTGATGCCATCCCACTCCGCCATGAAGTCAACCGGAACTGGGATTTCTTCTGCAGCTCGAGCTTTAACAACTTGTGAGAAGTTGTAGTCCGAGAGATGTCTGAAGGTTTGAATTGCCATCAAGATAGCTGCCAGAACCCAAAGGTTCTGACCGTTGTGAACATAGGCTCCGTAGGCCAGGCCAAGGAATACTGCGTATTCCTTGACTCTGTCTGTGATGGCATCAAGCCATGCTCCAAGTTCAGAAAACTTTCTGGTGTATCTGGCGATCTCTCCATCAACGCAGTCAACGATTATGCTCACCTGCAGCAAGATGGCTCCGCCAATCAAGGACCAGGTGTCGCCTTGGGCAAACAAGAACGCTGCATAGAGGCCAATTGCGAAGGATGCGATTGTGACCTGGTTGGGGGTGGCGCCAATCTTCACGGCAGCCCAGGTCAGAAGTTTGGAAACACGCCTGAGGAAAAAGACAGAGAAGAATCCGTCGTTGGCTCGGTTGGCAAGCTTCAGACGAAGCATCGGGATTTTGATCTTAGATATTGCCTTGGTTGTTTCAGCACGGACCGTCGCGTCTTCGCTTCTAGCAAAAGGAGCCTCGACTAGTTCAACAGCATCCACGCGGATGGTTGCTCGAACTAGGGCAACAAGCAAAAGATCAAGTGCGTGGCCCTTGGCGTTTCGAGCAATTGCTGCTTCGAGTGCCTTTGTGATTTCAGCAGATTGCTTCTTGGAAAGACGAATGGCACCGGCAAATACCCGGTTGGCCTCTGTTGGTTTGTGACTTGCACTGGAGGCTGAAACAACTTGGCTTGCCCGAACTAGGGTGTCAACAGAATCTGTTTGCTTGCCAACAAGTGCTGCGGAAGCAGATCTTGGAAAGTCGGTGAGTAATTGCAGATGAGGATCTGTGATGACTGAGTTCTCATCAAGTAAGACGATGTCGTCGCTTGCGTCGATAAAGAGCTTTAGTAGATCGGAGAGGGTGTCTGAAGATTTGACCCGAACAATTGCTTTTGAGTCGCTCATTTTCTCAATTATAGATTGAGGGTTTGTAATTCTCTGGCTATCAAAGCTGAGAGTTACCTACCAGGCAGAATCGACTTGATTGCCCACTTCAAGCGCTTAAGCGTTTCGCTGGTTGTCCAATCAACTAACCAGCGAAACGGCACCCGCTTGGAGAGCGTTCTATCAAAACCGAGCATGGCTTGAGCGACTGTTTCGATATCGATTGTGCTGGAGTATTCAGGTTCCCCTTCGGGAACGCTTGCGTTATCCAAACTGTTGATGTCCCCATAAACTTCAACCCCAAGTTGCTGGATCTTTAGCTTGGATGCTGTAGCCAATTCATTTGCCTTAGCAACAGCCCAGCCGGGTGTTAGAAGCTTCTTAGATCCCTCTTTGAGTGGAACATGGTCGGTTAGCTGACGAATGTATCCGTTTCTGATAAACACCAAGTACTCGTTCCACTGTCGCTCTTTAGGAAAACGTCTGTTTAGCTCCAGAAGCAGTGACACCTCTTCTAGGGAAAGTGAGCGGTTACTTCCAGTAACTTGTGGCTTCAAAAAGCCAGCATCAAGTCCTAGATACTTGTTCAAGCTCTCATACAAAAACTCTGGTCTTGATTCATCAACAATCAAAACTGAGACGTTGTCTTTCCCGAAGGCGTCGACCCATTTAGACACCACGTCTCCGTGCATGTGTCTTTGCCAGAAGGTGGGGTTGATCTTGGATACCCCTGGCTCGTCTAGAACTGAGTGCAACCACTCGACGTAGTCAGCTTTTGTTCCGTACTTCAGATACTGCTGGTAGGAGGAACTAAGTAGTTTGGCAAGGGGTCTAAGAGTAAACAGAATCTTTACATCCCGGCCCCGGATTCCTGAAACAATCATTTGAATCTGCTCTGCTGTTAGCTCTGAGAAGAACTCGCTACTCAGAACTATCTTTGGTGAATTTGAGCGGTTGATAAGGCTTTTCATCTTGGAAAAGTGCTTGAAGGGTGTGACCTCGCCACCACGCTTTTTCCAACCCCAGGCCCTTTGGGTTAGAGCCCAAGCAATTCGGTGGTGCGCTTTGCGCCCAATGCTTGGGTATAGCACTCCTGCTGCTTGAAGCTCAGCTCTTTGAACAGCAAAGCTCTCCTGTAGAGCTGAGGTTCCCGACTTATGAAACCCGACATGCAGGATTAGCTGTTTCTGGGGCATAGCTCAAGTATCGCAGAGCCAATAGAGTTGTTCAGGTAGCAAGTACTGGGAAGCGAAGACATTGAGAATCCTTTTTGTTCACGAAGTGAGCTACACCAAAAAGGTCATCTATGAGATGCACGAATTCCCTGAGCTTTTGAGCCTGAAGGGCCACGGAATAACATTCCTCGAATTTGATGAAGGAAGAAAGTTCTGGGACTCCCGGTCCACATCAACCCAAACAAAGATATCTGGCAGAGTACACCCCAACGCCTCTATAAACCTCTCACGACCGTTCCAACTCGGTATCCCGGGCCTGGATCGGCTTCTGGCGGTTTGGACAGTGATTCCAAAGCTTAGAAAGCTTTTGAAACAGGATGCTTTCGATGTTGTGGTTTTGTATGCAGTGCCAACTTTTGGTGCCCAGACAATAAGGATTGCCCGCAAAGCGGGCATCCCAGTTGTGTTTAGGGCCTTAGATGTCTCCCACAAGATTCGTAGTTCACCGCTTTCGCCACTTATAAAGATGGCTGAGAAGTTTGTCTACAAAAACGCAACCTTGATTTCAGCAAACAACCAAGCAATGGCTGATTATTGCAAGAACCTATCTGGTCGGACTAAGCCAACAGAAGTCCACTATCCGCCACTGGATCTGGAGCACTTCAAGTCTCCCGCTAAAGATTTGAGGCTCGCAGAATCTTTGGGTATTGCAGCCTCTGACAAAGTGATTACCTATATGGGTAGCTTCTTTTACTTCTCTGGCTTAAAGGCAGCAATTGAAGAATTCTCAAAATCTGCGAATTCTGACCAAAAGCTACTTCTAATTGGTGGCGGTGAGCAAGACAGGGAACTCAGAGAGCAAGTAAGAAGGCTTGGGCTAACGAGCCAAGTTATCTTCACGGGTTTTGTTCCCTATGCGGAATTGCCCAAGTATCTGAGACTTGCAGATGTTGCGATTAACACGCTTGAGCGAAATCTTGTTGCAGACGTTGCCTTACCCAACAAAGTTTTGCAGTACGTTGCTAGCGGATTGAGAGTTGTTAGCACTGAACTATCTGGACTTAGATCAATTTTTGTAAACTCGAACGCAGTCGCGTGGGAGGAATCCCCAGAGCGAGTAATGAAAAAGGCCTTGCAAATCTTGAACGATGAATCCGCTAGCCAGACACCTGAGTTGGCCCTTGGTGAATTTTTGTCTGCTTTCAAGCCATCGACAGCAGTTGGTTCTTTCGAGGTAACGCTGAAGAAACTGGTCGGGGTGAGAGATAAGTGAAAGCTTTTGTTTTCGGATCCACCGGCATGCTAGGTCATGCTGTTGTAAGTGAACTTCTCACTGCAGGCATACAGACGGTGACTGTCGCAAGGACAAGTTCTGACATTGTCTTTGATCAGGAAAAACAATCTGTGTTTGAACTGGCTCTTGGGTTAGAAGCTGGGGATTACTTGATTAACTGCATCGGTCTGATATCTCACCTAATTGACGAGAAAGACCCAGCTAGCCGAGCAAGGGCTTCTAACCTAAATTCTTTACTTCCAAACGAACTTGCGGCCCTAGCAGAATCCAAGGGCGCAAGGTTGATTCAAATTGCAACGGACTGTGTGTTTTCGGGTTCAGCTGGAAGCTACTCCGAAAATAGCCCGCACGATGCTTCTGACGTTTATGGGAAATCTAAGAGCATGGGTGAAGTTGACTCGCCAAATGCCATGCACTTAAGAGTTTCAATTATCGGTCAGGAACTGCGAGGTAAGCAATCTTTGCTTGAGTGGGTTCTTGGTCAGCCAAAGGATTCCATTATCCCCGGATACAGCGACCGCATTTGGAATGGAATCACGACCAAAGCCTTTGGGAGATTGATAGTTGGAATCATCAGCAAGGATGGATTTAGCCCAGGAGTCACCCACGTTCTGCCGGCCGACAAGGTCTCTAAATTTGAGCTAGTTTCAATGATTGCAGCCGCCTTTGAACGAAGTGATATCTCTGTTGTGCCAGGAGTCTCCGGGGAAGAGAAGGACTTGACCCTTGCAACCAATAGGCCGGAGACCAACAGGAAGCTCTGGCTTGATGCTGGCTACCCGCAGATACCTTCTATAAAAGAACTCCTTGGAGAGATATCCCGCTAAACCGATAGCATTTAAGCTCAAAGGGTTCTGGAGGAAGTCTTCAAGTGGCTAAGCGGAAAATCAAAGATTCCATCATCACAATCACCGGTGGAACCGGGTCATTTGGCTCAACCATGGTTGGCCACCTTCTTGAAGAAGGCGCCTCAGAGATCAGAATCTTTAGCCGTGATGAGGCAAAGCAAGACGCCATGCGTCATTCCAACCCGAATCCCAAACTCCGCTTCTATATTGGCGACACCAGAGACCAAGACTCGGTTGACCGGGTAATCAAAGGTTCGGACCTGGTTTTTCATGCTGCCGCTCTAAAGCAGGTGCCCTCGGCTGAGTTTTTTCCTCTTGAGGCTGTAAAGACCAACATCAATGGCTCAGCCAATGTACTTAGGTCCTCAATTGAACACGGCGTGAAGTCAGTTGTCTGCCTCAGCACAGACAAGGCCGTTTACCCAATCAATGCAATGGGAATGACTAAAGCCGTAATGGAAAAAACCGCTCAGGCGTTTGCAAGAGATAACCAAGTTTCGGACACAACAATCGCAATAACCCGCTATGGGAATGTGATGCTTTCCAGGGGCTCAGTGATCCCGCTGTTTATCGAACAAATCAAATCCGGCAAGCCAATTACTATCACAGACCCAACAATGACCAGGTTCTTGATGTCCCTTGCCGAGTCGGTGGATCTTGTGAAGCACGCTTTTGAAAATGCGCAGACGGGTGACCTGTTTGTTAGAAAGGCCCCAGCTTCAACAATTCAGGATCTAGCTAAAGCACTTGTTGAGCTATTCGGAACTGGAAATGAACAAATCAACACCATAGGTTTCAGGCACGGGGAGAAGCTCTATGAATCTCTTCTGAGCACCGAGGAGCGCGCGATAGCCCAAGATCTTGGAGACTACTTCCGAGTGCCCCTGGATACCAGGGACTTGAACTACTCGGTTTACTTCGAACAAGGTGAAGCAAGACCAGCCGCACTAGATGCTTACACCTCTCACAACACCGCAAGGCTTGATGTAGAGGGTGTCAAAAAGCTGCTATTGGCTATTTCAGAGATAAGTCAGGCTTTGGGTAAATGAAAAAGCTGAAAGTTGTCACCATTGTTGGCACAAGACCAGAAATCATCAGGCTTTCAAGGCTTATTCCAAAACTCGATCAATACACCGACCACGTGCTTGTTCACACTGGACAAAACAGCGACCCGATGCTCAACGATGTCTTCTTTGACGACCTAGAGCTTAGAAAGCCTGACTACTTCCTAGATGTTGACACCTCGTCTATGGGATCTGTCATGGGCGACACCATAAAGAAGTCCGAAGAGGTTCTTCTCAAGGAAAAACCCGATGCTGTGATGATCCTTGGAGACACCAATTCGTCTGTAGCGGCAATTGTTGCTGAGAGAATGCACATTCCCGTTTATCACATGGAAGCTGGCAACAGATCCTTTGATGCCAACGTTCCAGAGGAACTCAACCGCAAGATGGTTGACCATGTTGCTAGCTTCAATCTTCCTTACAATGAGCACTCTAGACGCAACTTGATATCTGAGGGTCTTAATCCAAGGTTCATTTACGTGACCGGCTCACCTTTGCGTGAAGTAATTGAATCAAACTTAGCCAAGATTAAGTCCTCTACCGTCCTGAGTAGGTTAGGTCTGAAGAAGGATGAGTATTTCCTCGTTAGCGCACATCGCCAGGAAAATGTTGATCCGAGTGAGAGGCTAGAGAGTATTGTTGCATGCCTCGTTGCTGTAAGGGATGAGTGGAGTCTCCCCATAATTGTTTCAACTCACCCAAGAACAAAAAAGCGGCTAGAAGAGCTAGGCCTGACCAAAATAGAAGGGGTTTCCTTTCATGCTCCCCTGGGATATCTTGATTACAACAACCTGCAGCTGAATTCCAGATCTGTGATTTCAGATTCTGGAACTTTGGCTGAGGAAGCCGCAATCCTCGGATTCTCCGCGGTTAGCCTGCGGGATTCCACGGAAAGGCCCGAAGCTCTCGAGAGGGGCACTTTGGTGCTATCTGGTTTGACTCCTGACTCAGTTTTGAACGCGCTTCGAGTGACAAAAGACTTGGGCTTCGCAGAGTCAATGGATGACGGGTATGCTGTTCGAGATTTCTCTGACAAAGTCATCAAGTTATTGTTCTCAACAAGTGACAAAGTGGCATCATGGCGTGGGGTTCGCAGATTTAAATGAATCTCTCCACACAGTTGAAGCCGGCAAGTACTTGTGAGGCTGGCTTGCCTGGTTTACCCCTTTTTGATATGACTGACTCCTCATGGAATTTGGGGGCGTGGGTGAATTATTTCAAGGTATTCTCATGTCCTAAATTCCTGGCATCTAGATGAGATGGTGACTTTTGGGGCAAATATTTGAACTGCATGGTGGTCTAGGAAACCAACTTTTCCAGCTTTCAGCGGCAAGAAGAATCGTACCGAATCCAATCTTTGATGTTGCGATGCTCCGGGAACCGTTTCTCAAACACGTCGATAGCAGCGCCGTTCCTCTAATAACCGAGGAAAAAATCGATTCCTTTGAGAAAATGGGGGGGGAATTGTGGCACATAAGAGAAAAGGCTCTTTCCGGTGCTCATGCGGTCTTGAGGCGTGAGCGAATTGGCACAAGTCTGAGGATTAAAGGTGAGGGGTACCGCGAGTCACTTGTAAACGATATTCGGCGGAGCAGTGGTCCCCTTCGAATTAGGGGTTACTTTCAGTCCCTCAAATTCTTAGACTTCGTCCCTCAAGGCCAGGGTTGCAAGAGGCTGGTAATTCCAGTCCGAAATGAGTCTTTGAATCAAGAAATGCAAGGTAGAGCCTGGTCTTCAATACATATTCGACTTGGTGACTTTCGATCTACGAAAAGCGTTTTAGGTCTTGGCTATTACCAGAAGGCCATTGAATTACTAATGGAGCATGGATCGCCAAAAAACTTTGTCCTGTTTTCAGATGAGCCAAGTTCCGCTATGAAGCTTATTGAGGAAACTGCATCTGCGAGGTGGGTCAATGTGATTCCCGCTCCAGAAAAGCTGTCAGCGCTTGAAACCTTGAGGCTGATGTCGGAGGCGAGCTCAAGCATTGTGGCAAACTCCACGCTGTCCTGGTGGGGGGCTGCAACTAATCCAGATGCAGCTCTAGTAGTCGCCCCCCAGCTTTGGGGAGTTTCAATGACTGAACCTGTCGACCTCATTCCGAGCCACTGGAAGACTCTGGAAAACTGGTGACGGCTTCTGAATTAAATTGGGTCCTCAAGCTCTCTATGGATATCTGTCTAATCACGAACCATTAGCTGCTCAGATATTAAATGGGTGGTTTTCTATTTGTCGCATGAATCGGGTACTGTTGGGCCAGAAGACAGGACATGCGATCGTGTTCATCTAAAGTCGATTATTAAATGAGAGGCAGGGGCCCTGTTTTGAAGAACATAACCTATAAGCGAGTTGGTAATCAGACTTTCCGAGATTTGTGGTGCGTCGGCCAGATCGAAACTGCCCATGCTGAGCTTAACAAGCGTGGACTGACGCTCTCGTTGATTGACGTTGGGGCTGGGCAGATGCCTTACCGAGAAACGGCGATGAAACTTGGATTCGACTACAAGTCGCACGATTTCAACAAATATGATCCAACCTCTGGGGACATAGGGCTCCACTCTAGCTGGCCTCAACATAATCACGATTTCATTTGCGACATTCTTCAGATTCCGACCATCGAAAAATTTAATCTGGTGCTTTGTACCGAAGTGCTTGAGCACGTCCCGGATCCTGTAGCCGCAATCAAGCACCTTGAAAGATTGGTGGCACCAGGTGGTTACTTAATATTAACAGCCCCCCTTCTTTCTCTAATCCACCAAGCTCCGTTCCACTTTTCTTCTGGACTGACCCCCTTTTGGTACCAGCATTGGTTTGAGCATTTAGGGCTCGAGTGCCTTGAGCTCGGACAGCACGGTGACTACGCAGACCTTTCAGCACAAGAACTTCGTCGCGTCTTTTTCCTGCCGGGTTTTCTGCAGAAGCCGCTCGCGCAACTTGCAGCGGTTCTGCTAGGCAAAAGGGCTTCCTTGCTCTCCTCAGGTGGCTTTTCTATTTTTGCAGTGGCACGCAAACTGAATTAGTCCTACAACCTGGACTGAAATTAAATCATTAGAGACTAAGGCCGGGATATCGGCCAAATGTTTGGTCGCGCAAAAAATCTTTGGGTTGTGAGAAGGTTAAAAATTATCCGCAGGAATTCCTAGAGAAAATTATTTGGTCTGTGGCTTTAGTTTTGAAGCATCGATTTGCTGTCCGATCCATTTGTAAGTGGATTTGATGCCTTCTTCTAAAGTCCATGAGTAGTCCCAGTTTAGCTTTTCCCGTATTAGAGAATTATTCGAGTTTCTGCCAAGAACTCCAACAGGACCGCTGATATTCTTTATCTTGATTTCTTTTTTCGCAACTGCGGCGGTTAGTTCAACGAGTTGGTTTAGAGTTACCATTTCCTCCGAACCAATGTTTAAGGGCCCGCTGAATTCGGGATGTTCCATGAACCTCCTGACGGCCTCTATACAATCGTCGATATACAGGAAAGATCGCGACTGTTGGCCCGTGCCCCAAACTTCAACAGCGCCGCCATCTTCAGCTAGATAGACTTTTCTGCAAATTGCCGCAGGCGCTTTCTCCCGACCTCCATCCCAAGTGCCATAAGGACCATAGATGTTGTGGAATCTCGCAACTCTTACTTGGGCTCCGTAGTTCCTCGCTAGAGCCAAATAAAGTCGCTCGCTAAAGAGCTTTTCCCAGCCGTATTCGCTGTCGGGGTTTGCCGGATAGGCAAAGTCTTCTTTTAGGTCAACCGAAAAAGAGTCAGATTGGATTTCTTGAGGATAGATGCAAGCAGAGCTTGAATAGAAGATTTTTGGCAGTGCTGCGCTTTGATCCTTGTGATTCTCCAAAAGCGCCCACACAAGGCTCAGATTCACGGACGCAGAGTTTTCCATCACGTTTAGGTCGTTGTCCCCTGTAAATATGTACCCAGCCCCACCCATGTCTGCGGCAAACTGATAAACTTCTTCAAATGGTTCGGTAGATTGACGTTTTAGGATTTGAAGAACCTGGTTCCTGTCCCGAAGGTCGCCCACAACAAACTCGTCTGCGTCGGATTCGCTGTAGTCCGGTTTCTTTAGGTCGACTCCAACGACATAGCAACCTTCACGCTTTAACCGAGTTACCATGTGGGATCCAATGAATCCTCCCGCGCCAAGAACCAAAGCTTTTTTTGTCATAGAAGTAAGTCTATTCCTTTTGCTATAAGAATAGAATGTGATTCAAACCAGAGGTTAGGCGTGGAATAGTTGTGTGAACAAGAATTTGTCACATTAGTTAGGGGCTTGCTAAGCGAAGAGTCCCGTTCAAGCCCAGCTGCAGGGGAGCTTTTTGTTTTCCCAAAAACGATTACCCGGGTAAAAATAGATGTTGGGATGTCACTCGACGCCGGACACACGCAAAAATGGCTTCTGGCAGATCCGAATTTGCTGGTCATAGGATTTGAGCCACTGACCCGATGTCGGGAATCTATAGAAAAAATCTTCGCCCAGGCGCCACTTGGGTCAAGCTTTAGAAGGCGACTTTGGCTGTTGCCCCTGGCTCTAGGTTCAAAGAATACTTGGGCAAAATTTTTTCATTGCGAAGACCCTGGTCAGAGCAGCATCTACTTGCCAAAGAAATTCCAAATCCTAGAAGAAATCATTGTCCCTCAAGTTAAATTGGATTTAGTGTTGAACCAGTTGTCATTTTCCGAGCGGGTACAGCGTATAGACCATGTGAAAACTGATTGCCAAGGCGCTGACTTTGAAATAGCCATTGGGGCTTCGCAAAATCTACACAGAATTGCTATCTGGACATCTGAAGCCGACTCTCTGGGATATTCTCGTTCGAGCAACAAATCCCGTGACTTACTTAAGTTTTTCAAGAAAGCTGGATTTACCTGGTTCAACCAGCGGTCTCAGCTTCGTGTGGCAATCGGCAAAATCATTCTTGGCTCCAGATTTCACCAGCTGTATCTCGATCTGACCTCGGCGCTCAACAAGGCTTATCAGTCAAAAAGTGAAGTGGTTGCCTCCACTGTTGATATTCATGTCGAAGACGCAACTTTTGTGAATAGTCGATTTAGTGAGGAAATAGCCGGACGGGAAATCACTGCTTTTCAACAAGGTTGACTAACCGAGGAATTTGCTTCCAAGACCCCAGCGGTGGGTGCCAAAAAGGTTCATAGAAAACGATTCCCCTGCTCAGAACTGCAGCAACGTAACTCATGCTAGATTTTGCCATCAGCATGTAATCCGCGTTTACTAAGTTATGAATTACCTCAAATTCGTCCGCAGACGAATTAAGCTTGACCCCTACGGGTAGCTTTGATTCAAGTTCTGCGTCAGGTAATGCGCTGTATATTGTGGTGCTTAATGGTCCGAAAAGCCTATTCAACTCGGTGACAACAAAAATTATTTGAGCATCCGAGGTCAAACGTAGAGTCTCATCAGACGGCCCCATGTGGCCTCGTCGTATATGTACAGCAAGCGTCGGTAAACCGACCAATTCTTTGGGTTCTAAATTAGCTGGATTTGCGTATTCGAGCTTTCCGAGTTTTATTGCCGCTTCAATTTCATGCGGAAAATAATCAGTAAAGAAATGGCAATGCTGGACCGATACTGTTTGGGAATGCACCTTGAATTGGCTCCGAATCAGTATTTTTAGCAATCCATGCATGGACAAGGCCCGTGCTTGATTTGGCGAAGCCATTGAGGATTTCTTGTGATTTAGAGAAACGAGTTGGTTCCATTTTTTTCGAAGCTCAGGGCTGTTTACGGGCAGCAATTCTTCGATTTCAGAATGAAAATAGGGAAATCCAAAACTACTACAGAACGCCATTGTTGAAATTCTGGCGTGCCACTGAGCCCCACCGCCATCCCACCTGTCGCAGGTTATTGAAATCTTGTTTTGCCTTCCGACATACCTCAACCAGGGGGTCAGCGCCCGCCAAAACGCCCGGAGCACTAAGTGTCTGATTTTCATTCTTAAAGGCATGAGTCAGCTTTACAGATAGCAGCAGTCGTGATAGGAAGACATGTGCGCTTGGAGGGACTCGAACCCCCAACCTTCTGATCCGTAGTCAGATGCTCTATCCGTTGAGCTACAAACGCTGGGTTTCCTGAGAGGTTTCAGGCAACTTCATTACTTTATCGTAGTCAAGGGCTTGTTGAGAGCCCTCAAACTAAGATATGAGAGTGATTAGCTCAACCTCGGTCCTTCAGGCGCTTGAAAATGAATCCATAGAGATATTCAGGGAAACTGCAGCAGCATTCCATAAACCAGTAATGCTTTACTCGATCGGCAAGGACTCATCGGTACTTCTCCACCTAGCAAGGAAAGCATTCCACCCCGCCGCTATCCCTTTCCAACTTCTGCACATCGATACAACATGGAAATTCAAGGAGATGATCTCCTTCAGGGATCAAACGGCTGAGGAAATTGGCTTTGACCTCCTGGTTCATACCAACCAAGAAGGTGTCAAGGACGGGATTACACCTTTCAACTTAGGTGCCTCTGAATACACCCGAATCATGAAGACTGTGGCTCTTCGCCAGGCTCTTGATATGCACGGGTTTGATGCTGCAATCGGTGGATCCCGGCGAGACGAAGAAAGATCGCGTGCCAAAGAGCGCATCTTCTCAGTCCGCGAGCCAGGTCATCGCTGGGACCCGCGGTCCCAGCGCCCAGAGTTATGGCGAACCTATAACCCCAAGCTCGCACCGGATCAGACCATGAGGGTTTTCCCTCTTTCTGACTGGACCGAGCTAGACATTTGGAATTATATCTTGCAGGAGAAAATCAAAGTGAGCCCGCTTTACTTCGCAAAAGAAAGACCTGTCGTCTGGCGAGGTGATCAGCTGATCATGGTTGATGATGACCGCTATCCACTGAGAGATGGCGAGACTCCTGAAATGCGCAGAATTCGATTCAGGACCCTAGGTTGCTACCCATTGACGGCCGGGGTTGAATCAAGTGCAACAACCATGGAAGAAGTGGTTCAGGAAGTGACCGAACTAAAGCTTTCTGAAAGAGCTACCCGCCTAATTGACGGTGAAAAAGAAGACTCTATGGAGAAGAAGAAGACCGAAGGGTATTTCTAATGGAAAAACCCATAATCAGACTATTAACCTGTGGTTCGGTTGATGATGGTAAGTCAACATTAATCGGTCGCCTACTTGTTGAAACAAATAGCGTTCCGGAAGATACTGTTGCTTCAGCTAAGTCCGTCCGTCGTTCAGGTTCCACAATAAAGGCCGGGGAAATTGACTTTTCACTACTTACTGACGGATTAGAAGCTGAGCGCGAGCAGGGAATCACGATTGACGTTGCCTACCGCTCAATGAATCTCCTTAACGGCCGCAGGCTGAT
>JBILXL010000096.1:0-4065 GCA_044378505.1 Rhodoluna sp.
CTGGTCACGAGCAGTACACCAGAAACATGGCCGTTGCAGCATCCAGGGCCGATATCGCACTAGTTCTTGTTGATGCGACAAGAGGCATCAGAACCCAGACGCTCCGTCACTTAACTATCTGCTCATTAATGGGGGTGACCAAGATTGCTGTTGTTGTTAACAAGCTCGATGGCGCTGGGTACAGCCAGCAAGTATTTGAAGAGATTCAACAAGGTCTCGAAGAGACCATCGCCCGTCTAGAGATTTCCAACATTCAATTCATCCCACTAAGCGCTTTAGCTGGTGACAACGTGGTATTTGCGTCAGGCAACATGCCTTGGTACCAAGGTCCAACCTTGCTGGAATACATCCAAGAATGGCAACTAGAAGAAATCGGTGAGAATCTTCCTCGCCTCGGCGCGCAGATGATTTCACGTGCTGAGAATTTCCGCGGCGTCGCAGGAACAGTTGTTGGAGGCCGATTCAAACTTGGTGATGAGGTAAGAGTTTTACCGTCTGGCAAGGCTGCAAAGATAGCCAGGCTGTCTTCTTTCGACGGTGATCTGAATAACGCAGAGGATGGAAAAGCCATCACTATGGTTTTGGAGCCTGATGTTGACGCAACTAGGGGTGATGTTATCGAACTTAGCTCTGTTGCCACTAAGCCAGCTAACCGCTTTGCTGCAAACGTTGTTTGGCTGGGCGAGCAAGACTTGATTCACTCAAAGAGCTACTTACTTATATCCGGTTCTTCTCCGGTTCCCGCAATTGTCACGAGCATTAGGCATGTTGTTAACATCAACAACGGGGACCAAGATGCCGCTCGGGTTATAAAGATGAATGAGATTGGGGTGGTAGAGATAGCAACTGACGCACCAATAGCCCTTTCCCCCTACAAATCCAATCGCTTCAAGGGAAACTTCATCCTCGTTGACAGAGCAACTATGAGTACCGTTGGCGCAGGAATGGTTATCCATGCCTTGAGGCGTAGCGCAAACATCTCAGAGCACCATTACGAAATTGACCGTGAGGCCCGGGCAAATCAGAAGAATCAAAAAGCAAAGGTGATTTGGCTAACGGGACTCTCCGGCTCTGGCAAGTCAACTATTGCGAACGCTCTCGAGAAAAGGCTTTTTGCCTTGGGGGTGCACTCTTATGTCCTAGATGGAGACAACGTTCGACTAGGTCTAAACAAAGACCTGGGCTTCACGAGAGAAGATCGAGCCGAGAACGTAAGGCGGGTGGCCGAGGTTGCCCACACTCTTTATGACGCAGGTTTGGTGACAATCGTCGCCTTAGTTAGTCCATTTGCCAGCGATCGAGACCAAGCCAAGGCCTTGTTCCCGGATGGAGATTTTGCAGAGGTTTGGGTAAAGACACCTGCGGAAGTTTGTGCTGAACGTGATCCCAAGGGTCTTTACAAGAAGGCTGCAGCTGGAGAGCTGCCTAATCTAACCGGTGTTGGGCAAAAGTATGAGACCCCGGTTGCTGCTGCACAAATACTGGACGGAACTCTGAGTTTAGACAAAAATCTTGAGATTCTGATATCAGAATTTTTCTCTTAAGAATCCGTTAGATTCCAGCAATTCTGAATCATGCCTGGCACCGAACGAACCCTAATCAGCCGATTCGATAGCCATAAGGTCTGCCAGTTTTTGGACAGTCTTATTGCTCTTAACAAGCTCTGGGAATGTTCCTGTTGCGGTTATTCGGCCATCCTCAACTAGGAAAACTAAATCTGACCTTTGTACTGTGTTTAGTCTGTGCGCGATTAGGACCACAGTTACTTCCCCTCTCATGGCGTCTAGAGCTTTGTTTATCTCATTCTCTGCATCTGCATCCAGGGCACTTGTGGCTTCATCCATCACCAATAACTTCGGTTGGTTGTACAACGCTCTTGCTAAGCCAATTCTCTGAAGCTCCCCTCCAGACAGCTCATCCTTGCGTTTTCCCAGGTCTGAACTTAACCCTTCCGGCAAAGACTGGGTTAGATTATCGAGATTGGCTGCGTTGATTGATTGGTATAGCCTGACTTCGTCGACGTCCTCTTTTGCCACACCAAGGGCGATGTTCTCGAGTAGGGTTCCAGAAATCATTCCAGGATTCTGCGGGACATAGCCAAGGGCACCGGGATGGCTCATCAAAATTTCTTTTGGGTTTTCTCCTCCGATTCTGGACTCGCCTGAAGTCGGGTTGAGTAACCCAAGAATCAAGTCAGCAATTGTTGATTTGCCGGAACCTGAGGGGCCAATCAAGGCCACCTGTTGGCCTGGTTTTATGACGAGGTTTATATCTGTAAGCGCTTGAAGCGTCGAATTCGGGTAGTTGTAATGCACGTTTTTTAGCTCGACACCTACAGGATTAATCGAGAGGTCTATCTCTACCTTGGACTTAAAGAATCCTAGACTTACTTCTGGCTGCTCATCGATTAGTTCTAGGGCTTTCTCTGCCTGAGGGACTGCTTGCTTCACAACTAAAAGTGCATTTTGAAGGGGTAGTAGTGAAGCAGTCAGCCTGAGCCCCCCTGACAAGAAAAGCCCCACGGTTCCGGCTGAGGCTACTAAATCTCCCTGAGAAGCTTGAACTACTACAAAGATGGACACGGCGAAAATCAAGGCTGTTTCTACTATGTATCGGGGGAGCCCGTTTAGGACAAATTGATTTGCAAGGCTCAATGCTGCCTTGGCTCTCGCGTTATGGATTCGATTAAGGAATAAATCTTTTTTACCCATTACCAAGGCTTCACGGAAAACGGAAGAGAGGTCGCCAATCGCCCCATTAGCGTCTAGAATACCTTGGCTATTGGAAACTGCTGACTCCGCCAGAAGCTTACCCAAAATTACCTGCATCAAAATTGCAATAAACCCGAAATAAGCTATTGCTCCAAAAGCTGAGGCTGGATCGACGATCACAAATGCTGCCAGAATAAGCGCAAACAGGAAGCCCTCCGCAATAATTGTTGCTGCAGAGTTTGGGACGGCGTTAAATGCTGAGGGGGCGCCAACTTGCACGGCAAACATGACCTCCTCTTTCGAGTGTCTAGCCGATTGTTCTAGCCCTTCCCCGAATGCGGCGGAAGTAGCTACGGTGGCCGCTCTTGCTTCCACTCGTGCCAAAAGTTTTGCCGTTAGGTTAGTGAAGATAATTGAAGCCATCGCCTTTAGCGTAAAGATAAGTAGAATAGAAGAAGCAACCCAAGGGAGCGATCCTGCGTTTACTGCAGGCAGGGTAAAGCCAGCAAATTCAATAACTCGGTTTGAGTCACTTCCAAATGTTATAAAGAATGCCACCGAGGTTGCTAAGAAGCCAATGGCTAATATTCCAATTAGGTCAAAAACTCCAATAAACGTTCTCGCCACTATAAATGAAAAGAAACTTGCCCGCTCCTTGACGGTCATGAATGAAATTGATCTTCGAAGAGTTCTCAGCATCCAAACAGTCTATTTGTAGCTAGGTCACTACTAATGGCGGAGACGAGAGGATTTGAACCTCCGAGGGGCTTTAAAACCCCTACCTCATTAGCAGTGAGGCGCACTCGACCGGGCTATGCGACGTCTCCGAGAACTCTTGAAGTTTAGCCCAAAACAGCAACTGGCTGAGAACAGAATCTATGGCAGCTAGTCAGAGCAAGTCTCGGTGGCGGCGTTTGTGCCCCGGGCCCATTCAGGCAAGACTTCATCGCCACTTTCAGATCCAGTAGTGGCTTCTGCCTCGGGCGCTTCTGATTCCTTAACGCTAGCTCCGTAGCCAGTATTCACCTTTTTGATAACCACAGGTTCATCATTGGCTATGCGGTCAAAGATGAGTTGTGCTTGGTCATAGATTGGCTCCACTCTTCCAGCTTCGCTGCCAGACAACCCGCTACGCGAGGGCACTTGAAGAAAAGTCATCTTATCTAAGTCAACGTTTCTTAGTGCGCCGGCTAAAGCAACCATGGTTCCAAGATCAGTCATGCTGTCTGAGAGCTTCATGTTTCTAGCGGCTGCGTTAGCCAAGCTGTACATGTATATCGGGTTGTTGAGAACACCTTCGTTCTTTACTTTTCTAAGCAGTGAAGTGAGGAATACCTGTTGGTTCGAGATACGA
>JBILXL010000052.1:0-7290 GCA_044378505.1 Rhodoluna sp.
AATCGCAATGGCTTTGCAATTGGCCACCTTAGCTCAGTTGGTAGAGCAGCTCCCTCGTAAAGAGCAGGTCAGGAGTTCAATTCTCCTAGGTGGCTCCAGCGTGGCGACGGGGCGGATTTCTGGGTTGAAAATGACCCCTTCTCTATTGTTAGGATGGTCCGAACTAACCACCGCTGGCTTGTTCGCTTGGGGTGGTCCCTAAAGCGGAAGGTCACTGATGACACCGAATCCCTGGACCAAGCATTATCCAAGCGAGGTCAGCCCAGAACTGGACAAAGTTCCTTACGCCAATCTCCCTGAGCTTATAAAAGCCGCAGTTGGCACATACTCAAAAACCAAGGCCTTCACGCAAGTGATGCCAAACGGCATGAACGGTTCTCTTACCTATGCCCAGATCGATACTCTCTCCGACAATTTTGCTTCTTACCTTCGTGAGGTAGTTGGACTCAAGCAAGGTGACAGAGTTGCGGTCCAGATGCCAAACTGTTTGGCATATCCGATTGTTGCTTTCGGAGTTTTCAAAGCAGGACTTGTTCTTGTAAACACCAACCCGCTTTACACCGCTCCAGAGATGATTCACCAGTTCTCAGACTCAGGAGCTGTGACACTTGTTGTAAGCGACATGTTTGCTGACCGACTTGGAGCAGTTCTACCAAAGACCAAGATCAAGACCGTCGTCACAGTCAAGATCTCAGAGTTTTTCCCACCGGTGGTTGCGGGCATCATCAGAATCGTTCAGCGCTACTGGAGCAGGACTCTTCCAAAAATCACAGTTGAGCACACCTGGTTCCAGGACGCTTTGAAAGCTGGCAAGAATGCCAAGAATGAATCAGCGGCTTCTGGTTACCTAGGGGGCATCACCGCTGACTCGGTTGCAGCACTTCAGTACACCGGAGGAACAACCGGTGTTTCAAAGGGTGCGATGCTCTCTCACGGCAACCTAGTTACCAATACCTTGCAGATGATTTCACACTGTGGAACAGGTATGAGAAAAGGTAAAGAGGTAGTGCTAACTGCACTGCCGATGTACCACATCTTTGCTTTCACCATTAACCTGATTGCCTTTTTCCACATCGGAGCAAGAAACATCATCGTTCCTTCTCCTCGTCCGCCAAGCAACCTGCAGCGTGCCTTTGATAACTACAAGATCACTTGGCTCACCGGTGTGAACACCCTGTTCAACGCCCTGCTAAATGAGCGTTGGTTCCAAGACGCACCACCTAAGCACCTGCGTGCTTCGGCTGCTGGAGGAATGGCGCTACAGGCTTCCGTTTCAGAGCGCTGGCGCGAGCTAACCGGCACGCCACTTGTCGAAGGCTATGGCTTGACCGAGACTTCACCGGTACTTACCTTTAACCCGCTAACCGGACTTTCCAAAGACGGTTCGATTGGTATCCCGGTTCCTTCAACTGAAGTGAAGTGTGTGGATGAAAAGGGTAAGGAAGTGTCTGTTGGCGAGCCAGGAGAGATAATCGCTCGAGGTCCTCAGATCATGCTTGGCTACTGGCAGCGTCCGGAAGAAACAGCCGCATCCATCAAAGACGGCTGGTTCTATACCGGTGACATCGCTCAGATGGATGCCGATGGTTACTTCAAGATTGTTGACCGCAAGAAAGACATGATTTTAGTCAGCGGATTCAACGTTTATCCAAACGAAGTTGAAGAGCAGATCGCAGCCGTTCCTGGCGTTCTTGAAGTCGGTGTCATCGGAGTTCCAGATGACAAATCCGGTGAGAAGGTTCAGGCCTATGTTGTGGCAACTGTTCCTGCACCGAGTGCCGAGAAGATCATCGCTTACTGCCGAGAAAACCTAGCGGCTTACAAGATTCCTCAGGGCGTCACCTTTGTGGATGAGCTACCAAAGAGCCCAATTGGAAAGATTCTGCGTCGCGTGCTTCGCGATGACGTGGTTGCCGGTTCAAACAAGAAGGGGGCATAACCATGAAGTCAATAATGATTCTCGCTGAGGAAGTAGCCACCGAAGCTACCGTCGTAAACGAGTTCGAACAGACTCTGCTTCGCATCTTCATTCTGATCATCATGTTCGGGCTTGGCGCAGGCCTTACCCCAAAGGACTTTGGGTTAGCACTAAGGCGTCCATGGGGTCTGATTATCGGTTGGCTTACCCAGTTTGGTGTCATGCCACTGACCTCCTTTATTCTGGTCACCTTAGTGCTGTTCCAGTTTGATCCACCACCGGGGGTTGCGTTCATCGCCCTTGGTGCGCTGATTATGGGAGCGGTGCCAGCAGGTACAACCTCTAACCTCTTCACTTACTTCTCCAAGGGAAACCTTGCATTGAGTGTGACCATGACCGTGAACTCAACCCTTTGGGCGTTTGTCATGACACCTCTGATGTTGGTGTTTTACTCTCGCCTAGTTGGCCTTGACGAATCTCTCGATATTCCAGTCGGTGAGCTAGTAACCGTTATCTTTGGTCTGATTGTGCCGGTGGCATTGGGCATGCTAGTTCGTCGCCTGAGTGCCAACGCTGGATCAGTTCTTGAGCTAATCGGTGGAGTGTTTGGACTTTTGTTCATTCCGTTCCTAATTGCAATTTGGGTTCCAAGAAACTGGCAGCTACTTCTAACTACCCAGTGGCCAACCTACGTAGTTGCCATTGGACTCGGAGCCATGGGCATGACTGTTGCTTACTACATCGCCAAGGCAATCAAGTTGCACCCGATGAACGCTAGAACAATCTCGCTTGAGACCGGTATTCAAAATGGTCCGCTAGCAATTGCAGTTATCGTTTCTGTTTACGCAGACAGCCCGGGTCTAGATCAGATTCTTCTGATCCCTGCCCTGTACTCACTGTTTATCGTTCTGCTTTCTACCGCTGTGACCTTCTGGTTCAGAAGAGCAAACGTCGCGGCAGAGCAGAAGATTCCGAACCTGCTCTAAGTCATCAAAGTTTGAAGCCGGCGGGAAACCGCCGGCTTTTTTCTTGAGCACAATCAGGTTGGATTTGGAAAGCTGAAATGTGTGTTTGACTGATTGCAAGGAGAGATTTTTAGTTTGTCGAACAAGCAAAATAACGCAGTGCAGGAGTATTTATCCCTGCGCTTTCGAAAGCTACTCTCCGGAGATCCAGGTGGAATACCACCCTGGCTTGGAGTTGTTGCCGAAGGTGAAGAAGCTGGGTATTTCGTTCCCACCGATGCTCCATGGGTAGTACACGCTGACTTCGGCACTCTCGTTGGTGGAATCAGAGCATTGCTAATGCAGGCCCTTCACCCGGGATCTCTTAGTGGAGTAAAAAACCATTCAAGGTATGAATCTGATCCACTGGGAAGACTTGCTGGAACTATTCGCTGGCTCACGGTCACAACCTTTGGCTCAAAGACTGCTGTAGCTAATGAGGCTTCGAGGGTCAATCGTTTGCACGAGCACGTGAAAGGCGAATACAAAAAAGGAACCGGCGAAACGGTTGCATACAAGGCCGCCGATAAAGACCTGTTGTTGTGGGTGCATATCGCATTTATGGAGTCATTCTTGGTGTCTCACCAGATGTATTCCAGCCGCAAAATTCCAAAAGGTAACGCAGCTACCGGAGCCGATAACTACATAGCCCAGTGGAGTGTGTCTGTTGCTCCGCTCGGGTTAGATAAGTGTCCGATGAACTCTGCAGATCTAGATCGCGAAATCACAAATCTTTACAAAGCTGGCCTTCTGGTTTCAACTCCAGATACTGAAAATGTAGTTGCCTTTATAAAGAATCCACCACTTCCAGCTACTTCCAAGCCAATCTATGGTTTGTTGTTTGACGCTGCTGTTGTTTCTCTCAGGCCAGAATTTAGAGAACTGCTTGGTCTTCGCGCTAAGCCGCGCTGGATGATTCAACCAATTACTCGCTTTGTTTTGAAGTTCATGAGATTAGCAATTGGACCTGAGTCCCCAATCGAGGACGGATCTATTGCCAGACTTAGGCGAATCGGCGTGCTGTCCTAAAGCCTGAAAAGGCATATTTCAAGCTATTTGCGGGTTATTGCTGGCTTTGTTTGAATGCGTGAGAGTAGGCTAGGGAAGTTCTCGAAAGGAAACTAAATGTTTGGCCGCAAGGGCTTACATCCTTCTCAGCTGATTGCAATTGCATTTACAGCAATCATTCTGTCGGGCACTCTACTTCTAAGTCTCCCGGTTGCAACGCAGAGCGGTAAATCCACCCCATTTCTGGATGCGCTATTTACTGCCACTTCAGCAACAACCGTGACTGGCCTGAGCACACTAGATGTAGAAACCCATTGGAACCTTTTCGGTCATGTGGTAATTGGACTTCTTATTCAAATTGGTGGATTTGGAATCGTGGGCTTCGCATCGCTCGTAGCAATTCTGCTCGACGGCCGAGTATCTCTTCGCACCAGACTAAATGCAACCTCTGAGGCAGGCTCTAGCGCGCCGAACGTGAAAGAGCTTCTACTCAACGTTTTGAAGATAATGCTCTTCTTCCAAGTGATACTGGCTGTGATCCTTACATGGAGATTTGCCACTGAATACTCCTATGACTTGAACAAAGCAATGGCTCACGGAGTCTTCCACGCAATCTCAGCGTTCAACAACGCAGGCTTTGCTCTTTACAGTGACAGCATGATTCAGTTTGCTCGCGATGGCTGGATACTCATCCCCGTATTTACAACTGTGTTTTTGGCCAGCTTGGGCTTTCCGACAATTGCTGAAATTCGCGATCGCCTGGGGTTGAAAGTTGCTCGAATTCTCAAGTTAACCCCTGACTATTCGATGCCTAAGCAGTGGTCACTGAACTCACGAATTGTGCTCTGGGCCAGCCTCGCTTTATTGATTCTGGGCACCGGGGTGATTGCAGTCTTAGAGTGGAATAATCCGAACACATTCGGACCATTAACTCCAATCCAGAAAGTCATGGACAGCATCTTTGCCTCCGTGATGCCAAGAACTGCTGGATTTAATGCTCTTGATGTTTCGCAGATGGAGCCGACTTCTTGGCTTGTGACGAGCTTTTTGATGTTCATCGGTGGAGCCAGCGCTTCCACCGCTGGTGGAATCAAACTTGGAACATTTGTCGTTCTAATCTTCATCGTGTACACAGAGATTCGTGGTGATACAGCGGTAAACATTGGCAATAGGAGATTGCCTCGTTCCATGCAAAGACAAGCCCTAACGATCGTCTCGCTTTATGCGATCGTCACAATTGGAGCGCTCTTAATTTTGAGAGCGTCTACAGAATTCACTCTCGATCAGCTACTGTTTGAAGTTGTTTCAGCGGTTGGAACTGTTGGACTTTCAACTGGCATTACTACCCAACTTCCTGAGCACGCCAAATTCTTACTGTCACTTCTTATGCTTTTTGGAAGGCTGGGCCCGATTATCGTGGCTACATCATTGGCCCTTCGCCGAACCAAGCGGCACTTTGAGTATCCAAAGGAGAGGCCACTCATTGGCTAGAATAAACAAGTTCTCGATAGGAGCAAAAATTGGCTAATCGCCTAAAAACAATCGGTAAAGAAAAGCACGGCGCTTCAACAATCGCCGTAATTGGTCTTGGCCGATTTGGAACCGCCCTGGCACTAGAGCTAGTAAAGACTGGCCGCGAGGTGCTGGGAATCGACTCTGATGAAAAATTGGTTCAGGCCAATGCTGAGGCTTTGACTCAAGTCGTGCAGGCAGACTCGACCGATGAGGCAGCCCTTCGTGAGCTAGGTATTCCTGATTATGACTCCGCAGTGGTTGCAATTGGTTCAGATCTGGAAGCATCAATTCTTACTGCTTCACTTCTGCTTCAGCTAGGAGTCCCAGAAGTCTGGGCCAAGGCTACAAGTGTTTCTCATGGACGAATTCTTCAGCAGCTTGGCGTGCACCACGTTATCTTCCCCGAAATGGACATGGGTAAGCGAGTAGCTCACATGGTTAGCGGTGAGTCATTAGATTACATTCAGCTGGATGAGGATTTTGTAATGGCTAAGACCGAAGTGCCAGAAAGCTTTAACGGTAAAACACTGTCGGATTTGAAATTCCGCTCCAATCACGGAGTTACAGTGGTTGCTACTCGTAGGGAAGGCGAAAGCTACATGCCCTCTTTTCCTGAGACCGTTTTGCACACCGGTGACGTGATGATCGTCTCCGGAAGAACTTCTCAGGTAGAAGAATTCTGCCGCATGGGTTGGTAGTATCACCGATTCTTACCTGAGAATTTCCTGCCTCTTAGAGTGGGAACCTAAGGAATCAAGCGCTTGAGCCTAGCCTTGGCTAATGCACAAAAGTACAGGGAAGCTATTGCTAGCCGCTGCGCTAGCCGTGGCAATGAGCGCAACCTTTGCCCCAATCAGTTACGCAAACCCCGACGATACGGCCGTTGATACTTCAACGGAAGCGGCCCCCTGCACGGCCAACAAGGCAATGTCTCAAAAGACTCTCGGGAAATTTCACGCCTATGTAATCAACGTCGATACCGGGGAAGTCTTGGTAGATGTTCTAGGTAAAGAGCTAACTCCTTCGGCATCGGTTATCAAGACTTTGACTGCGGTAGCAGCACTGCAGAAGCTTCCGCCTGAATACAGAGCTGTGACTCAGGTGCTAGCTACGCCAAGCGAGCCTTCAACGCTTGTTCTAAAAGGTGGCGGGGACTTTACTCTTTCTCGTTTGGGCCCTGGTGAATCAAGTGTTTACTCCAAGCCGCCAAGGATAAGAAACCTTGCCAAGGAGGCTCTGGAAAAGATTCCAGTCGATGTTCCAATAACAAAGATCATCCTGGACGATAGTTTCTTTAGTGGCGAGCGGTGGAATCCGGACTGGCCCGCGAAGTACCGAACACTTGGCTACGTTTCAAACATCACCGCTATTCAGGCCGATGGCGATCGAGTGCAACCCAATCGCTTGATCTCCTCATACAGTTTTCGCAGAGGCAAAGACCCGGTGATTACAGTAGGTGAGGCCTTGCGTGCATCCCTGGGAGAGCGTGCAGCCAATGCTGAGTTAGTAGTTGGAAAAACCCCGGCGGATGCATACGTTGTTAGTGAAGTCCAGTCTCAGGATATGAGACTAAGTTGGCTCGGGCACATGCTTACCCATTCCGACAACACTGCAGCCGAGTTCATCGCTCGACACGCTGCTAAGGTAGCCGGTCTCGAGGGAAGTATTGCTGGAGCAAACAAAGTTGTAAAACAATCTTTACGACAGCTTGGGTTGAAGCCAAAGCCTTTAGTGATTCGCGATGCTTCTGGATTATCAGGTGAGAACAGGGTGCATTCCAAACTGCTAGCCGAACTAATGGTTAAAGTTGCCAAGGCAGAAAACGGACTTGGGGTTTTGACGGAG
>JBILXL010000053.1:0-7268 GCA_044378505.1 Rhodoluna sp.
TCTTTCCAGGACGAATTCGACACCGCTAGCGGTGTTGGAGGAAAGCACCTTGCCCCAAAGAGAGCTCTTGATTACATAGTTTCTTTCCTAACCCTTACCTTTCTATCTGCTGCTTTGGCTGGCGGAGGCATCCTGGGTCTTCAACTCTGGGATACCGGCGTAATACTCTCTGGTCTAGTGACCCAGGAGGAGACTGTTCCCCAGCTTGAAGTGGCAATTGTTGATGGCACCAACACCGGAAAGGCCCAGGTAATTGGGGATCGACTGCTGGAAGCAGGCTGGAACATTGTGTCTTCTACCAGCTTGTCTGACCTTGATCCTGCCCTGGAACCGGCAGCCTCGACCCTGATCTTCCTATCCAATGAGGCCTACAGGGCTGATGCGGCAGGGCTTTTGGCCATTTTCCCGGGCGCCGCAATCACCGTTTCGGACCAGTTTTTGGCACCTGTAACGGTGCTAATTGGCACCGATTACCTTGGCTAAATCAGCCAGTTGGCCTCAAAAAAACTTCTTTACTATTGGGCCCTATTCAGGGATAGAGTAATAAACGGTCGTAGAAAAAGCCCTAGCCCAAAAGCTGTTGGTTTAGAAATGCAATCCTGGATCCCCCGGTTTGGAAGCGACTGAGTTAGAAAACCCAAGGGTTTTCGAAGCTGCATTCAAACACAAGGTAACAGGAGAAACACATGGCACAAGGAACCGTAAAGTGGTTCAACGCTGAGAAGGGCTTCGGCTTTATTACTCAGGACGGTGGAGCGGACGTATTCGTTCACTTCTCAGCTATCCAGGGTGATGGCTACAAGGAGCTCAAGGAAAACCAGCGCGTTGAGTTCGAAGTAAAGAACGGCGACAAGGGCCCTCAGGCCGACGCTGTAAACGTAATCTAGGACCAAACTAGGCTTACTAAAAAACCGCCTTCCTTCGGGGAGGCGGTTTTTTGCTGCCCAGTCTCCACTTGCACTCCTGCCCAGAGAGTGCTAAAAATAGAGTTAGCACTCATACAAATAGAGTGCTAAAACCTACCTACATACCAACTTCGGGAGAAACCCAAAAATGGCAAAAATCATAGCTTTCAATGAAGAGGCCCGTCGCGGCCTAGAGCGCGGCCTAAACATTCTGGCTGACACCGTAAAGGTAACCCTTGGCCCTCGTGGACGCAACGTCGTTCTCGAGAAGAAGTGGGGAGCACCAACAATTACCAACGACGGTGTTTCTATCGCTAAGGAAATCGAGCTTGAGGACCCGTTTGAGAAGATCGGTGCCGAGCTTGTCAAGGAAGTTGCAAAAAAGACTGACGACGTAGCAGGAGATGGAACTACCACCGCTACCGTTTTGGCCCAGGCACTTGTTCGCGAAGGACTTCGCAACGTTGCAGCCGGTGCTGACCCAATCAGCCTAAAGCGCGGAATCGAAAAGGCAGTTCAGGCAGTAACAGTTGAGCTACTTGCTAACGCCAAGCCTGTTGAGACCAAAGAGCAGATTGCTGCTACCGCATCTATTTCTGCAGGAGATACTCAGATCGGTGAAATCATCGCAGAGGCAATCGACAAGGTTGGCCGCGAGGGTGTTGTCACCGTTGAAGAATCAAACACATTCGGAATTGAGCTACAGCTAACCGAAGGTATGAGATTCGACAAGGGTTACATCTCCGCTTACATGGTCACCGACCCAGAGCGTCAGGAAGCAGTTTTAGAAGACGCTTACGTTCTAATCGCCAACTCGAAGATCACAAACATCAAGGACCTACTTCCTGTTGTTGACAAGGTCATCCAGGCTGGTAAGCCACTTCTTGTTATCGCAGAGGACATCGAAGGCGAAGCACTAGCTACTTTGATTGTGAACAAGATCCGCGGAATCTTTAAGTCTGTTGCCGTAAAGGCTCCAGGCTTTGGTGACCGTCGTAAGGCGATGCTTCAGGACATCGCTATCTTGACCGGTGGGCAGGTTATCTCGGAAGAGGTAGGCCTAAAACTTGAGAACACCGACCTAACCATGTTGGGTCGCGCTCGCAAGATCGTTGTCACCAAGGACGAGACCACAATCGTTGAGGGCTCGGGCGACCAGGCTCAGATTGCCGGTCGCGTTGAGCAGATCCGTCGCGAAATCGAAGCTACCGACTCGGACTACGACCGCGAGAAGCTACAGGAGCGTCTAGCCAAGCTCGCCGGTGGAGTTGCAGTTATCAAGGCTGGAGCCGCAACCGAGGTTGAGCTAAAAGAGCGCAAGCACCGCATCGAAGATGCAGTTCGAAACGCCAAGGCTGCCGTTGAAGAAGGAATTGTTGCAGGTGGTGGAGTTGCTCTACTACAGGCTGGCAAGACTGCATTCAACAAGCTAAAGCTCGAAGGTGACGAGGCAACCGGTGCGAACATTGTGCGCGTTGCTATCTCAGCTCCTTTGAAACAGATCGCCATCAACGCAGGTCTAGAGCCAGGCGTTGTTGCTGACAAGGTTGAGAACCTACCTTCCGGACACGGTCTAAACGCCGCAACCGGTGAGTACGTTGACATGCTTGCAGCTGGAATCAATGACCCAGTGAAGGTGACTCGTTCAGCACTTCAGAACGCAGCATCGATCGCTGGATTGTTCTTGACCACCGAAGCCGTAGTCGCCGAGAAGCCTGAGCCTGCAGCACCTGCAATGCCTCAAGGTGGCGGCGAAGGTATGGGCTTCTAACTACAAAAACAATCTCTGATTGGCGTACTCGATATCGCGATACTGCGAAGCCGCAAGGCTAAGAGCCACTCCAATCTCAGCTAACTGAGCATCAACTGCGCCTGCAGTGGTTCGCCAGCGATTAGCCAAGGCCTGGAAAGATTCGGCCGCAGCTCCTCGCCACGAACCCTGCAGGCTTTGCAGTTGGGTGTGAAGTGACTGGACCTCGGACTGAAGCCTAGAAATAGTTGCGTTGATTGTTCCGGTGGCAGCCAGCACCTGCTCGCTGTCGACTTGAAACTGAGCCATTTTGGTTATCCCTTCTATTGGGGATAAGGCTAACTACCCAGTTGTTTACTGGGTTTGGAGAATCTAAAGCTGTGGAGAGAAACTAGACCCAGTTGTGCTGGGCCGGAAGCTTGATCCTGAAGGTCGCCCCGCCGCCAGGGGTTTCTCGAACTTCAATGCGGCCTTTATGCAAAGAGACAATTTCTTTAACAATCGCAAGGCCTAATCCGGTTCCACCGGTGTCGCGGTTTCTCGAGTTATCCGCTCGGTAAAAACGCTCAAAGACTTTGTCTCTAAGTTGTTTGGGAATGCCCTCGCCGTGATCTACTACTTCAAGCGTTATCTCATCATCAGTTTTTTGTCCGATGGCAATTTCGATTGAGCCTTTGTCTGGGCTGAAGCGCTTGGCGTTCTCAATAAGGTTCACCAGGACTTGACGAATCTGTCCCTCGTTCACCTCGGCGCTCAGAGAAAAGTCAGCTGGCACTTTTGCTCCGCCAAGAGTTAGCAGTGACAGGGAAATCTTTTGCTTGCCCTGGACATCTCTGGAAATGATATCCCGCACCAGCTTTGCAAGATCTGTCGGAGTTGCATCCAGTTTTTGGTTTTCGTCCAATCTGGCCAAGGTGAGAAGAGATTCGACAAGTGAGCTCATCCGAATGGCTTCGGCTTCAATTCGGCCCATGGCCTCCGAAACTTCGGATTTTTTGGTTAGTGCTCCTTTTCGGTACAACTCGGCATAGCCCCTAACGGAGACCAATGGTGTGCGAAGTTCATGAGAAGCATCGGCTACGAATCTGCGCATCTGAGAAAGGGTTTTGTTTCTGGAAGATACTGAATCCTCTAGAGAATCAAGCATTGAGTTCAAGGATCGATTGAGCCTTGCAATCTCAGTTTTGCCAGGACGCTCAATTAGTCGTTGCGATAGGTCACCTGAAGCGACCAGCTTCGCAGTTCTTTCAACTTCCCGAAGTGGCCTTAGGGCCTGGGCAATTGTGAGCCAGATGCTAAGTCCACTTATGGCCAAAAGCAGGAATCCAAAGCCGCCTCCGATTGCCCGATACTGCCTCAAAAGCTCCAGATTGGCGCTATTTGGCAGGGCAACTACCACGGTTGCCGCGTAGTTTCTAAAGGGTTTAGCAACCACTCGCCAGCTGTCATGTTCATCGATCGTGACCTCGCCTAACCCGCCATGCTCGTCAAGGTCAAAAGGCAATCCTGCGGTGGCTGCGGTGCCAGCCAGATTCAGGATCGAAAGATCGGGTAGATCATCTTCGTCGGAATCGCTGGCCATGATTCTGTAAATCGTCTTACCCTCAAGATCCAGCACCGCAATCAGGTAATCGCTTGGAAGTCTAGGAAGATTGAGTCTCTTGGCGAGAATCTTTGGCTCAATAAGACTTGGATTTTCCTGCGACAAAAGGGTAGCTGCAGTAGTTATCAAGTTGTCGGTGTTTTGCTGAAGGTAAGCCCGAAGCAAAGTAACTGTTCCAAAACTAGAAACTAAAAGCAGAAGGCCGATTAGCGTAACTGATAAACCGGTCAACTTACTTCGAAGTGAAACCAGTTCCCAAGTTTTGCCAATCTTTGACTGCATTAGTCATGTTTCTTATAGATGTAGCCAACTCCACGCTTGGTTTGAATAAGCGGACGAGAACTAATCGGGTCTAGCTTTTTTCGAAGGTAGGAAACATACGATTCAACAATTCCCATATCGCCATTGAAGTCATATTCCCAAACGTGATCCAGAATCTGCGCCTTGGTTAGAACCCGATCCGGGTTCATGACTAAGAATCTAAGAAGTTTGTATTCGGTAGGGGATAGATCAACTAGCTTGCCTTCGATTGTTACCTCGTGCGCATCTTGGTTGATTACAACCGCACCGGCATCGATGACTGAAGGCTCAGCATCTGCAGTTTTGGTTCTGCGTAGGATCGCTTGAATGCGAGCAACAACTTCGTCAAGACTGAATGGCTTGGTTAGGTAATCATCGCCACCGACGGTAAGGCCAGTGATCTTGTCTTCAACGTCATCGCGTGCCGTTAGAAACAAAATTGGGGCTTGGAAACCGGCTGAACGAAGCTTCTTGGTGACGCTGAATCCATTCATATCCGGAAGCATGACATCAAGCAGGATGATGTCGGGCTCGGACTCGGTCACTGCAGCTACGGCCTGTGCGCCGTTGGCTGCCGATTGAATCTCGTACCCGGCGAACCTAAGGCTGGTAGCCAGTAGGTCGCGAATGTTGGGCTCGTCATCGACGATTAGAACTCGTGTTTTGGCCATAGCTGAAGTGTCGCAGTTTTAGCTGGGAGAAACCTGAGAGTTAGTTGAGTGCCTCAAATGCTTGAGACATCAAGGATTTGGTAGCTGTAGCCCTGCTCAGCCAGGAAGCGCTGGCGGTTCTGGGCAAAGTCCTGATCTACCGTGTCCCGGGCGATGATTGTGTAGAAACTAGCGGTTCGGCCATCGGCCTTGGGTCTTAGTAGACGCCCTAGCCGCTGGGCCTCTTCTTGCCTCGAACCATAGGAGCCGGAAATTTGGATTGCCACCGATGCCTCTGGTAGATCCACCGAGAAGTTCGCAACTTTAGAAACCACCAGGGTTGGCTCGGCTCCTTCTCTAAATGCTTGGAACAATCTCTCTCGTTCATTCACCGGGGTCTCTCCGGTAATTCTAGGAATCTTCAGCAAGGTCGCAACTTCATCAATCTGATCTAGATACTGTCCGATGATTAGAGTTGGTTCACCTTTGTGCTTGGCCAGCAATTTGTGAATAACAGGAATCTTTGTTTTCGAAGTTGCCGCCATGCGATAGCGATCTTCTTGCTCAGCGATTGCGTAGTCGAGACGTTCTTGCTCTGGAAGGTCCACTCGAATTTCAAAACACTCAGCAGGAGCGATGTAGCCTTCGGCTTCAATTTCTTTCCAAGGAGCGTCAAAGCGCTTAGGTCCAATCAGCGAAAAGACATCTCCTTCTTTTCCATCTTCACGAACCAGTGTTGCGGTAAGCCCAAGTCGTCTTCGTGCTTGCAGGTCTGCAGTCATTTTGAAAATAGGTGCTGGCAGAAGATGTACTTCGTCGTAGACAATCAGGCCCCAGTCCTTGGCATTTAGTAGCTCAAGGTGCGCGTACCCACCTTTTCTTTTTGCAGTAAGGATTTGGTAGCTCGCAATTGTCACGGGCTTTACTTCTTTGACAGACCCGGAGTACTCACCAATTTCATCTTCAGTCAAGGTGGTGCGCTTCAAAAGCTCTGCTCGCCACTGTCTAGCGGCAACGGTGTTTGTCACAAGAATCAAGGTGTTGGTTTTTGCTCTCGACATTGCAGCTGCACCCACAATTGTCTTTCCCGCACCACACGGTAAAACCACAACTCCAGATCCACCGTCCCAGAATTTCTCGACGGCCTTGGTTTGGTAGTCGCGGATGTTCCAACCGGTTTCATTTAGGGCGATTGCGTGCGGTGCCCCCGGGGTATAGCCGGCCAAATCCTCGGCTGGCCAGCCAAGTTTTAGTAGCTCCTGCTTTAGAGACCCCCGGGCAAAGGCCAACACTTCGAAGCTGTCTTCTGAGACTCTTGGGCCCAAAAGGGCTGCAATTCGGGGGCTTCTGGAGGCCTCGAGCAAGATGGGCGTGGAGTCGCTGGTGAGCAAAAGCACCCCATCGGGGTCTCTGCGAATTACAAGTTTCCCGTATCGATCCATGGTCTCTGAGATATCGACCCGAACTGAGGAGGGGATTGCGAACTTGGCGTATTTATCCAGCATCCCGAGCACATAGTCACTGCCGTGGCCAGCTGCCCGAGCGTTCCAAAGACCAAGCTTGGTGATTCGGTAGGTGTGGATGTGCTCAGGTGCTCGCTCCAGTTCAGCAAAGATTGCCAGGTCGTGCCTGGCATCGGATGCTTGCGGGTGGTCTACCTCTAGAAGTGCAGTTTTATCGCTTTGAACAATCAGCGGCCCGGTTGTCATCACTAACCGATCAAAATTGAAGTGATGGCCGAAACCGGAAGAGTTCTTTCAATATCTGCTTTGCGATCTCTTGCTCGAAGCCTGCCGTTGGCGATTCCGATCGGCTCTAGCAGGAAATCCATAATCTTGCCATTAGCGTTGATCTGAACCTGCAGAATGCTCTTGGTCTTTAGGGCAAGCAGAATCTTTCTTTCCATGTCCGATGCAGGGGCCGCATCGGCCATCTCAACATCTTGAGCGCGGAGTCTTTCAATCTGCTGCAAGAACACGGCTGCCTCATTTGAGGTTTTGTGAACTGACGAAGGTGCAATCACCTTGCCCTTGTCATCAACCCGCACAGCCAAATAGCCA
>JBILXL010000054.1:0-7104 GCA_044378505.1 Rhodoluna sp.
GGCGAGGTTCATTACGCCTTTGATTGGATAAAGAATTGTCGTGTTCTCACCGATTAATTGAAAAGTGTCCCTGTCACCTGAGACAACTAGTACCCGATACCCAGCTGCAGCGGCTTGATCGGCAAGTGAAGCAAGGATGTCATCGGCTTCGTAATCCTTCTTTGTGAGGGTTGTGATGTTCATGGCTTTCATCGCTTCTTCAAGAAGTTCAGTTTGACCGTAGAACTCTTCTGGGGTCTCCCCTCGATTGCCCTTGTACTCTGGGTACTCAATTGCCCTAAATGATGGACCAGAAATGTCAAAGGCAACGGCTAGATGACTTGGCTTCTCTCCTTCAAGGAGATTCAGAAGCATCGAGATAAAGCCATGCACGGCATTTGTGTACTGCCCATCTGGAGTCCGAAAATTTGATGGGTTAAGAGCATAGAAAGCCCGGAAGGCCAAAGAATGACCATCAATTAGCAGAAGGGTAGGCTTACTCATGAGAGCTAGCCTACTTTGCCTGTTGTTTAGTTCCTTTGAAAGGCTGGAAACAAATGTCAGAACCAATTCTTAGCGAAGACGCGAAACTTGTGGCCGCTAAAAGAGGAATCGGGGACCTCGCCCAGAAAATGGGAATTGAAATTCTTGAACTTAGTGCAGAACGAGCTGTAGCGACCATGCCAGTATCTGGCAACACCCAGCCCAGAGGCCTACTGCATGGTGGAGCCTATCTGGTGCTTGGCGAAACGCTTGGATCATTTGCAGCAAACGTTTGGGCAGGACAGGACGCCTACGCGGTAGGAATAGAAATATCCGCCTCACACTCAAAATCAGCAACCGAAGGTTTAGTCACCGGAGTCGCAACTGCTATCTCGCTGGGTAAGACACTCACTGTTCATGAAATAGTTGTCACAAATGCTAAGGGTGAGCGTTGCTCAACAATTCGAATCACTAACTTGATTCGTAAAAACTAGCTACTTATTTAGCTGTTCAAGCACGGTTCTAGAAACATCAGCCATGCTCAGCCTTCTGTCCATTGAGGCCTTCTGAATCCAACGGAAAGCCTCCGGTTCAGTGAGCTTCATCTTTTCACTGAGCACTGCTTTTGCTCGTTCCACTAGTTTCCTAGTCTCAAGGCGCTCCCCTAGGTCTAGAATTTCTGTTTCAAGGGCGATCAATTGTGCGTGTCTTGATAAAGCTATTTCGATCGCCGGTAGCATATCCTGGGGTGAAAACGGCTTCACCAGAAAGGCCATTGCTCCAACTTCGGCAGCCCGCGTGACAAGCTCCTGCTGACTAAATGCGGTCAGAAGGACAACAGGAATCTTGAGTTCTGCAATTTTCTCTGCTGCTGAAAGCCCGTCAAGATCAGGCATCTTTATGTCCATGACAATTAGGTCTGGCTTTAAGGCAAACGCTAGTTCAACAGCTTTGTTGCCATCACCGGCTTCTCCAACAACATCAAAGCCCTTGTCCCTGAGGGTTTCGACGATGTCCATTCGAATAAGGGACTCGTCTTCAGCAACGACCACGCGCCTTTGGGTAGTTTGGTCTGTCATGTCGATAACTATATGCCACTTGCCAGGAATGAGGCTGAAGCAAATCCATTAGACTTCAAGGCGTGGCACCGGCCGGAATGGCGGAATGGCAGACGCGGAGCACTCAAAATGCTTTGTTCGAAAGGACGTGTGGGTTCAAATCCCACTTTCGGCACCACGAAATCATCAGTTTGTAGCGCCTGAGCCAACCTTGTGTACTCGAAGAGTGTTGGTAGAGCCTGAGACACCCGGTGGAGTACCTGCGACTACAACCACCTCATCACCAGTCTTGCAAAGCCCCTCTGCCAGAACCGTAGTGTCAACCTGATTGAACATCCCATCTGTGTGATCAACCTTCGGTACGAGAAATACTTGAGCGCCCCAAACAAGTGACAATCGGTTGGCAATTTCCGCATTAGGCGTGAAAGTCAGAACAGGGACAGAAGAACGTAATCTAGAGATTCTCTTTAGGGAATCGCCACTTTCAGTGAATACGCAAACATACTTGGACCCAAGAAGCTCTGCGATCTCCATTGCGGCGAGAGAAACAGCACCAGCATGAGTATGTGGCTTAGTACCCAAATCAGGTATTCGATCAAGACCATTTTCCTCAGTCGACTGAATAATTTTTGCCATTGTTGCAACGGTCTCAACTGGAAACTCTCCCACGCTAGTTTCACCGGAAAGCATTAGAGCGTCAGCTCCGTCAAGAACTGCGTTCGCCACATCACTTGTTTCAGCACGGGTTGGAATACTGGCGTGAATCATTGACTCAAGCATCTGAGTCGCAACAATTACTGGCTTAGCCCAGCGCCGAGCAAGTTCAACCGCTCTTTTCTGAACCAACGGGACCTGTTCAAGCGGTAGCTCTACCCCAAGGTCACCACGGGCAACCATGATGCCATCAAAGGCATCGATGATTTCTTCTAGGTTCTCAACTGCCTGCGGTTTCTCGATCTTGGCAATCACTGGAAGGGTTCGGCCTTCTTCTTTCATAATCTCGTGAACGCGAACAATGTCAGAGGCGTTCCTAACGAATGAAAGCGCAATCATGTCAACACCAACTTTGAGCGCCCAGCGAAGATCTTCTTCATCCTTTTCGGATAGTGCAGGTACATTCACAGCTACACCGGGCAAGTTGATGCCCTTGTTGTTTGAAACATCTCCAGCAATTTCAACCTCTGTGGTCACTGTGGTTTTGGAAACTTCGGTAGCGCGCAGGCGTACTTTTCCATCGTCAATTAGTAGGAAATCGCCAATCTTTACATCTTCAGGCAAACCCTTAAAAGTCGTTCCACAAATGTTGACGTCGCCTTCGACATCTTCAATCGTGATCTTGAAAGTAGCGCCTTTTGCCAGGTGAACAGGTCCGTCTTTGAACTTTGCTAGACGAATCTTTGGACCCTGGAGATCTACGAAAATTCCAATTGACTTACCCGAATCCAAAGCTGCCTTGCGAACGTTCTTGTAGATTCCTTCATGAACATCATGGCTGCCGTGGCTGAGGTTCATTCTTGCTACGTCGACGCCGGCATCGATAATCGCTTTGATCTGGTCGTAACTCGAACTTGCAGGGCCTAGCGTTGCAACAATCTTTGCGCGTCTCATTTGTCCTATATTCTCTAGTTGATTCTCTTTGTTAGCTGTAAACCGATATCGGCTGGTCAGAGGCCTTCACCGGTGAAGGCAATTCAGTGGTTCCTTCAAGGAACATATCAATGCTAGCGGCAGCAGCGCGACCTTCAGCAATAGCCCACACGATAAGGGATTGTCCGCGACCGGCATCCCCCGCAACGAAGACTCCCTCAAGTTCAGTTCCAAAGTTATCCATTCTCGCAAAATTGCTTTGGGAGTCCAATGCAATTTCAATCTCTGAAACAGCTAGTTCTACTTCAGGACCGCTAAAACCAAGAGCTAACAGCACCAAATCTGCTTCAATCACTCGCTCCGTTCCAGGGGTAGGTACTCGCTTGCCTTCAACAAATGATGTGTCAGCGATTCTAATTCCAAAAATTTTTCCTTCTTTGCCGATGAATTCAACAGTTGATGACAAGTACTTCCGCTCTCCAAATTCCTCATGAGCGCTACTGATCTCATACAGATTTGGGAAAGTTGGCCAAGGTTGGGAATCTGATCTACTCTCTGGAGGTTTCTGTCCAATTGCTAACGTAGTGACGCTAATTGCACCTTGCCTGGTTGCAGTTCCTAAACAGTCAGCTCCAGTGTCACCACCACCAAGAATCACGACACGTTTGCCTTCGGCGCTAACTTGATCTACCACAGTTAGGCCAGCCACAGCGCGATTGGCTTGAGTCAAGTACTCCATTGCGAAGTGAACACCCTCCAGATCTCGTCCTGGAACTTGAAGATCTCGAGGCAATGATGCACCAGTTGCGATTAGTACCGCGTCATATCTTCGACGAACATCCACCCAGGAGATGTCTTTGCCGATTTCTACCCCCACGCGAAAACGCACACCCTCTGCCTCAAGCTGAGCAATGCGTCGATCAATGTGCTGTTTTTCCATCTTGAAGTCAGGGATTCCGTAGCGAAGAAGGCCACCGACCCGGTCATCCTTCTCAAAAACGGCAACGGTATGACCTGCTCGGGCAAGTTGCTGAGCTGCTGCTAGCCCTGCTGGCCCTGAACCAACAACAGCGACAGTTTTTCCAGTCAGACGTTCAGGTGCGTGCACTTGAACCCAGCCGTTATCGAATGCGTCATCGATGATGGATACTTCAATTTCTTTGATTGTGACCGCTGGTTGGTTAATTGCCAGCACACAGCTTGATTCGCAAGGGGCCGGACATAATCTTCCGGTGAATTCTGGGAAATTGTTTGTTGCGTGAAGCCGCTCGATAGCGTTCTTGCCGTCCTTGCGCCAAACCGCGTCATTCCATTCCGGAATCAGGTTTCCCAGTGGGCAACCGTGGTGACAAAACGGAACTCCACAGTCCATGCATCTTCCAGCCTGGTTTTGCACTACTTCAGAATTTCTACGCTCGTAAACTTCCTTCCAGTCCATGATTCGAACTGGAACTGGCCTGCGCTCGGCAGTCTTGCGCTCAGTTGTCTTTAGAAATCCTCTTGGGTCAGCCACTTGTGGCCTCCAGTATCTGCTTCCAAACTATGTCACCGTCAGGGTCAAGTCCCTTTTCGGCTGCAGACGAACGAATTTCCCTAACACTTGCGAAATCACTTGGCATCACAACCGAGAAATTCTGCTTCTCGTCTTCAAAGCTCGCAAGTAAGCGCTTTGCTAGCAATGATCCCGTTTCAAGCTCATGCGCAGTTATCAACTGCTTTAGCTCCTTAGCAAGGGCGTCATCCAGCGGTAGCACCCGTAAGTCATCTGCTTTCAAGGCTTCGGGGTTCACTAGCTCTGTACGTAGTTTGTATACAAAGGCATAGCCACCACTCATACCGGCACCGAGGTTTCTACCCGTACGTCCAAGAATTACTGCTCGCCCACCAGTCATGTATTCCAGCGCGTGATCTCCAACTCCTTCAACTACAGCCGTAGCACCGGAATTTCGAACTAGGAATCGCTCCCCTACTATTCCTGACAGGTACATGTTTCCGCTGGTGGCTCCGTAGCCAATGACGTTCCCGGCAATTATGTTTTCTTCAGCTGTGAACCCGGAAGTTTCATCAGGTCTTACTACGATAGTTCCGCCACTAAGGCCCTTGCCAACGTAATCGTTTGAGTCACCGACCAGAATCAACTTCAAACCCCTAGGCACAAATGCGCCAAAGGATTGTCCAGCGGATCCAGTAAGTGTGACCTGAATGGTCGAATCCGCGAGACCTTCTGCGCCGAATCGCTTGGTGATTTCATGTCCAAGCATGGTTCCAACAGCCTGTTCAGTGTTTCGAATAGGTAGCTCGATGTTTACTGGCTGCGCGTCCTCCAGTGCTTTTTCAGACACTGCGATCAATTTGTGATCAAAGTGCTTCTCAAGCTCATGATTCTGAGAGGTGAAACGACGCTTGGGAGCGTTCACTCCCATTCCTGAACCCTGGAGAATCGGTGTCAGATCTAGACCATCAGCCTTCCAGTGAGAAACCGCACGGTTGACATCAAGAAGATCTGTTTGACCAATCGCCTCGTCGAGAGATCGGAATCCAAGGCTGGCCAGAATCTCTCTGACCTCTTCAGCTAGGAACTCAAAGAAGTTGACAACAAACTCCGGCTTTCCGGTAAATCTTTCCCTGAGCAATGGATTCTGAGTTGCAACGCCAACCGGGCAAGTGTCAAGGTGGCAGACCCGCATCAAGATACAACCCGATACGACCAAAGGCGCTGTGGCAAAACCAAATTCTTCGGCACCAAGTAGAGCTGCAACAATAACGTCCTTACCCGTTTTCATCTGACCATCAACCTGTACGGATACACGATCGCGCAAACCGTTCAGCATCAACGTTTGCTGCGTTTCTGCAAGCCCGAGCTCCCAAGGGGTACCAGCGTGCTTTAGAGAGTTCAGTGGCGAAGCTCCAGTTCCACCATCGTGACCTGAAACTAAGATCACATCCGCTTTAGCTTTGGCTACGCCTGCAGCAACGGTGCCGATACCAACCTGGCTCACTAGTTTTACGTGAACACGAGCGGAAGAGTTAGCGCGCTTTAAATCAAAAATCAGTTGCTTTAGATCCTCAATTGAATAGATGTCGTGATGAGGTGGCGGAGAAATTAGTCCAACACCAGGAGTGGAATGCCGAGTCTTAGCAATCCAGGGATAGATCTTGTTGGCTGCGAGCTGACCACCTTCACCAGGCTTTGCTCCTTGAGCCATCTTTATCTGAATGTCGTCGGCATTCGAGAGGTACATGCTCGTCACACCAAATCGCCCAGAGGCAACCTGCTTAATGGCACTTCGGCGTTCTGGATCAAGAAGTCTCTCTAAATCTTCTCCACCTTCTCCGGTATTTGATTTAGCTCCTAAACGATTCATCGCTATAGCGAGTGTTTCGTGAGCTTCTTGAGAAATTGACCCGTAGCTCATAGCCCCGGTTGAGAAACGTTTGACGATCTCGCTTACCGGTTCAACTTCCTCGATCGGCACAGCTGGTCTTACGCCAGTTTTGAACTCAAACAGGCCACGAAGTGTCATAAGACGCTCGGCCTGATCATCTACTGATTTGGTGTACTGCTTGAAGATGTCGTAGCGCTTTGAGCGTGTTGAATGCTGCAGCTTAAATACAGTTTCGGGATTGAAAAGGTGGGGTGGACCCTCGCGACGCCACTGGTACTCCCCTCCAACTTCAAGGTTCCGATGAATGTTCACTGCTCGCTCGACTGGATAAGCGCTCGAGTGTCTTGAAGCAATTTCTTGATGCAGCACCTCAATACCGATACCACCAAGTTGAGAAATCGTGCCAGTGAAGTACTTATCAATTACTTCAGGGTTCAAACCGATAGCCTCAAAGCACTGAGCTCCGCTGTAGGAAGAAACTGTGGAGATTCCCATTTTCGACATAATCTTCAAAACGCCCTTGCCAAGGGACTTTATGAGATTGCTGGCGGCTTGTTCGAAGCTGATGCCTTCCAAAGTCCCATCCTTGACCATTACCTCAACGGATTCGA
>JBILXL010000121.1:0-3086 GCA_044378505.1 Rhodoluna sp.
TCGCGGTAGTGGTATTCATTAAGCTCCCACCAAGGGTCTAAGGGCTTCAAGTGCTTCGGAACGAAGTTCAGAGCTTACAAATCTAAAGTGAGTTTGCAGTTCCACCGCTCCGAGCCTCCATTTGATTACAACCAGGCCTTCTTTTTCGACAGCCCGGTCGATAACGGCAGAACCCAGCGAAACTTCAATTAGGTCTGCTGTTGGAATTAGGAAACCAAATTCACCGACTCGTGAAACTTCCACCCCGGATCCGGTCACCGCTAGACGTGCATGTCCGCGATGGGCTAGTCCATGCGCAATCACTCGTTCAAGCGGTCGCTCTGAGAAAGTAGTTGCTACATAAAAACAATTGGTGGCAGCAATAGAGCTTTCGATACCTACTGGCACTTCCAGCAAAAGCGCTTGAGCGGCCATGCGACGCCGCCAGGTAATGAGCGCGATAACGGCGAAAAGGCTAAAGAGTCCCAGAGCAATCAGGCCCACTTGGTATGTCTCCATTAGATCCCTGCTCTCTGAACAATCGAAAAATCCCTGTAGCTAAATTCTCCGTTATAAATCGTGTGCCGAACTCTCCCCTGCATCTTGAGGCCCGCGAACGGGTTATTCTCGCTCATGCTGAGTGTTTGCGGTTTAGGATCCCAAGAGTCTTTCGGGTCTACAAGAGTCAGGTTAGCTGCACTACCCGCGGAAAGATATTTGCCCTGCTGATCCAAACCGCTAATTGCTGCGGCGTTTGAAGACATCACCGCTCCAAGTCGCTCGAAGTTTGATTTTCCTGAATCAATCAGAACCTGTTGAGCCACCGAGTAAGCCGTTTCCAATCCAATCATTCCAAAAGCAGCACTAGCCCAATCGGTATCCTTGGATTCTTTTGGATGAGGAGCATGGTCAGTAGCAACGACATCGATAGTTCCGTCAATGAGGCCTTCTCTGAGTGCTTCAACGTCGGCAGTTGTTCTAAGAGGTGGATTGACCTTGTAAAGAGGGTCATACCCAGAAGCTAGATCCTCCGTTAACAACAGGTGATGCGGGGTGACTTCGGCGCTTACGTTTACACCACGCGCTTTGGCCTGGCGAATCAGTTCAACTGAGCCCGCGGTCGAAACATGACAAACGTGCAGCCTTGATGAAGTGAGTTCGGTAAGCATCAAATCGCGAGCAATAATTGCTTCTTCTGCAACCTTGGGCCAGCCACCGAGTCCAAGTTTTGTAGCCAAGGGTCCCTCATTCATCTGGGCATTCACAGTCAGTCTTGGTTCCTGAGCATGCTGTGCAACAACACCGCCGAAGGCCTTGACGTACTCCAGAGCCCTTCTCATAAGTGCAGGATCGTGAACACAGTTTCCATCATCGCTAAACATTCTCACGCGTGCCTTTGATTGTGCCATCGCTCCAAGCTCCGCTAATTGCTCGCCTTTGAGTCCCACAGTCACGGCACCAATTGGCTGAACAAAAACCAGCCCGGCATCTTCACCGAGTCTTGCTATCTGCTCGACAACTCCTGCGGTGTCTGCCACCGGAAAAGTGTTTGCCATTGCGTGAATCGCTGTGTATCCACCAGCTGCTGCAGAACGAGAGCCCGAAGCAACAGTTTCACTCTGTTCAAAGCCAGGCTCCCTAAGGTGAGTGTGTAGGTCCACAAAGCCTGGCAAAACTACCAATCCCTTGCAGTCGATTTCTTCATGCTTTATCCCGGTGGATGCTTTACCCACAACAAGACCACTTTCGATGACAACATCAAGCACTTCACCATTTGTAATTGTTGCGTTTCGAAGCAAATAGTTCCCGGTCATTAGTTCACCTCTCCAGAAAGTAGCGTAAAGAGAACAGCCATGCGCACAGCTACCCCATTTCGAACTTGATTTAGCACCATTGAGTTCTTGCTATCGGCACTCGCCGCATCAATCTCAAGACCCCGATTCATGGGCCCAGGATGAAGGATCTGGGTTCTCTCACCGAGTCTAGAAAGCCGAGATTTGTTCAATCCCCAGATTCTTGCGTATTCACGCTCAGTTGGGAAAAATGAGGCACTCATTCTTTCCTGCTGAACTCGCAACATCATTACTACATCCGGATTTACCGACTTAATTGCATCGTCGAGTAAGAAGTGAACTCGGCCACTTGCCACAAGCGAAGCTGGGGCAAGAGTTGCAGGACCACAGACGTGTACCTCTGCACCCAAAGTTGTTAGCAGTATGAGGTTGGACCTGGCTACTCTGGAGTGCGAAAGATCGCCAACTATCAATACTTTGATTCCTGCTAGATCTGCACCCCTTGAATTTTCAAAAGCTCCTTGACGGATAGTCATGGCATCGAGCAGAGCCTGTGTTGGGTGTTCGTGGGATCCATCGCCGGCGTTCACAATTGCAGAGCCCACCCAATCCGTGTGCGCAAGCCTATGTGCCGAACCGCTTGATGAATGACGAAGAACTATCGCATCAGCACCCATAGCCTCAAGAGTCTGGGCAGTGTCTTTTAGGGATTCTCCTTTGGAAACCGATGAACCCTTCGCAGCAAAATTGATTACATCTGCCGAGAGCCTCTTGGCTGCCAGCTCAAAAGAAATTCGAGTCCTGGTTGAATCCTCAAAAAAGAGATTCACTACGGTCTTTCCCCGCAGGGTTGGTAACTTCTTTATTTCTCGATCGTTGACATCCGACATATCTTCAGCAAGGTCAAGCAATTTGATTGCCAGGTCTTTGTCTAGGTCGGCGGCAGAAAGCAGGTGCCTCACGATTCGATCACCACTTCATCCACACCGTCGGATTCGGAGAGCTTTACAGAAATGTGCTCCTTTGAAGAAGTTGGAAGATTCTTACCGACGAAATCAGCCCTTATGGGAAGTTGTCTGTGTCCGCGATCCACCAGCACCGCCAGCATGACTGCTTTGGGTCTACCGTGATCATTCAAGGCGTCGAGTGCTGCTCGCACAGTGCGACCACTGAAAAGAACGTCGTCAACTAAGACAATTGTCTTTCCAGAAACTCCACCTGTCGGCACAGAAGTAATTCCAGGTCCACGAGTTGGCTGTTTTGCAAGGTCATCTCTGTAGAGAGTTATGTCTAAGGAACCAAGTTCGATGTCAA
>JBILXL010000098.1:0-3975 GCA_044378505.1 Rhodoluna sp.
ACCGGAGTGCTTTTTGATTACCTCAACGAGACGGTTGGCGATAAACACACCGCGGGTTGGTATTCCGAGCAAGACTAAATTCTCAAGACCTTGATTGGCCTCGACTATTTCATGAGATATGCGGGTAATGGCCCGAGAGATGTCATCGGCGCTCAAGACGGTGCGTTTTGTCAACGCCCACCTCCTTCTCCGCCTCACAGGACGGTAGTTAAAGGATGATTCTCGGAAAGCTTAGCAGTATCCGGCTATTTTGCGGTCTTGGTCCCAGAAATTGCGGCAAGTAATCCATTCACAAAAAGACCCGACTCCTCAGTGGAGTACTCCTTGGCAAGCTCCACAGCCTCAGCAATGGCCACGGGGTCAGGGACCTCATCGTTGAACAGTATTTCCCAAACAGCAACCCTAAGAATGGCCCTATCTACAGCTGGCATGCGATCAATTGACCACTTGTGCGAAAAAGAGGCAATTCGATCATCGATATCGGCGTGGGAGCTGATGATGCCTTCCACAATCTCGCGGGCGTAGCCGACAATCTCACCTTGGTTCTGTCTGTCCTCTTGTGTGCTAGCCGTGACATCAAGCAGCTCAAGCGGATTTTGCTTACGCATGTCAGCGGCGAAGATGGCATCTAGTGCCATCTTTCGGGATTTAGTTCTGGAACTCACAAGCTAGTCGGTGACGCGGCCGAGATACTCGCCGGTTCTAGTGTCGACTCGGACCTTGACGTTTTGCTCAATAAACAATGGAACCTGAATTTGAAGACCGGTTTCAACCGTTGCTGGCTTGGTTCCGCCGCTTGATCGATCCCCCTGAAGACCGGGCTCGGTGTAAGTGATCTCTAGTACAACAGATGCTGGCAGTTCAACATAAATTGGGTTGCCTTCATACACAGCTACAACGGCTCCCTGGTTCTCCAATAAATAATCCTTGGCGTCTCCGACTACCTCTTCAGACAGAGTCATCTGCTCGTAGTTCTGGTTGTCCATGAAGACGAATCCGGAGCCATCGTTATAGAGGTAGTTCATTTCGCGCTTGTCTACGCTGGCAGTTTCTACTTTTACACCCGCGTTAAAGGTACGCTCGACAACTTTGCCGGTAAGGACGTTCTTTAGCTTTGAACGGACAAAAGCTGGGCCTTTACCTGGCTTTACGTGCTGAAACTCGATTACAGTCCAAAGTTGTCCATCAATGTTGAGAACTAGTCCGTTTTTTAGATCGTTTGAGGTTGCCATAAGTCGTGCTTACTCTGATTTCTTTTGTCTCGATTATTGGAATTACTTGATTCTAGCGTCTTAGCCTGCAAGTTGCCGAAGAGCAAGCTTGTAGGAGTCGAAACCAAAACCCGCAATCACCCCGGTAGCTGAGGCTGATATAACGCTCTTGTGTCGGAATTCTTCTCTGGCGTGTGGGTTTGAGATGTGCACTTCAATCAGTTTTGCGCCGGTGGAGGTATGAGCCTTGCAGGCATCAGCCAATGCGTAGGAGTAGTGAGTGAAAGCAGCTGGGTTGATAACAATGTCATGCTTGGCATCGGTAGCTTTATGAACAGCCGCGATAAGTTCGGATTCTGAATCGCTCTGCAAAAACTCCAGGGACATAGATAGCGTCTCAGCTAGCTTGGTAAGTTCCTTGGTCAGAGAAGTCAAATTCATCTCACCGTAGATTTCAGGCTCTCTGGAACCCAGCCTTTGTAGGTTAGGGCCGTTTAGGACAACTACGCTTTTCATTTCTCTAGCCTACTGAGCTATCTCTTGAAAAGCAGCGAAGAGAATTTCCTCGGTTGGAGCATGCATGATTGTTGGCTTAGCAATCTCGTCGAGTACGACAAAGCGCAGGTTCCCACCGCGTGATTTCTTGTCAATTTGCATGTTTGCAAGCAGCTGAGGCCACTTCTCTGCTGGGTAGCTAACTGGAAGCCCCAGTTTTACAAGAATGTCCCTATGACGCTGGACTACTTCAATCGCGAGCCTGCCGTTCAGGTGTGCGAGTTCTGCGACGAATACCATCCCGATTGAAATCGCTGCCCCATGCCGCCACTTGTAGCGCTCAGCTAGTTCGATAGCGTGCCCTAGCGTGTGGCCGTAGTTGAGGATCTCGCGAAGCCCAGATTCCTTGAAATCAACCGCCACTACGTCGGCCTTGACTTGAACACTTCGGCGAACGAGCTCTTCGAATACTCCTGTAGTTGGGTCAACTGCTTTCTCAAAGTCAGATTCAATCAACTTCAATATCTCAGGATCGCTAATAAACCCGCATTTGACTACTTCAGCAAAGCCAGCAAGTAATTCCATCTTTGGGAGCGTGTTCAATGTCTCTAGATCGACGATCACAGCGCTTGGGGAATGAAACACCCCAACCAGGTTCTTTCCCTCAGTGGTGTTTACTCCAGTCTTGCCACCAACTGCCGCATCAACCATGGCCAGCAGGGTTGTTGGTATTTGGACAATACCTACTCCCCGCAGCCAAGTTGCTGCAACAAACCCTGCCAGATCGGTAATGGTTCCGCCACCGAAACCAATAACTATGTCGGTTCTGGAGAACTCGGATTTTCCTAAGATACCCCAGCAAAATGCTGCGACTTCGATGCGTTTAGCCTCTTCGTTGTCCGGGACTCCCGCCAACAACACTTCAAAGCCCGCAGCTAACAAGAAATCTCGTAGTTCCTCCGCACTTACGGCAAGCCCAACCGGATGCACAACAAGTACCTTCTTTGCTCCCTTTAGGTGCTCTGGTACTTGATGTAAAAGTGAGCGACCAATGACAACCGGGTAAGGTTTCTCGGCTCCAACAACAATTCTCGATTTTTCAGCCACGAGCTTTCACCAACTCAACAATTTCTGACACCACTGTGTTCAAGGACTTTGAACTGGTCTCGATCTCTACAGAAGCAACTTGTTCGTAAAGCGGTTTGCGCTCTTGATAGATGCGCTTCCAATCAGCAATTCCGTTTTTGAGCAACGGGCGTCGCCCGGCCAAAAGTCGCGAAGCCATGTGTCGCCCATTAGTCGAAAGGTAAATCACGAAGGAGTCCCTGAGGGCTAAACGGTTGCTTTCTTGGGTGACCACACCACCTCCGGTAGCCACAACAGAACCAGTTGATAGAGCTGCCAGCAGAAATTCGTGCTCAAGGGCTCTAAAGTGCTGTTCACCTGATTTTTCAAAGATCTTTGAAATAGAGCCATGCTGCTTCACTATTTCTTTGTCAGTATCGACGAACGAGAGTCCAAGCTGCTTAGCGAGCTTTTTACCTATTGTGGTTTTCCCAACACCCATGGGACCTACCAATACCACCGGGGTATTCATCAGCTCTCAAATGACTTAAGAACAGCTGGGATGCTATCCAAGAAAGACTGCATGTTGCGCTTAGTTTCAGCAACTGAGTCTCCCCCGAACTTTTCAAGAACTGCATTTGCAATAACCAGAGACACCATTGCTTCGGCAACAATTCCCGCAGCAGGTACTGCACAAACATCTGATCTTTGGTGATGGGCCTTTGTTGCTTCTCCAGTTGAGACATCTATGGTTGCAAGCGCTTTAGGCACCGTAGAGATCGGTTTCATCCCGGTTCGAACGCGAAGGATCTCTCCAGTAGACATTCCACCTTCGATTCCACCGGCTCGGCCGGATGTGCGATGAACAATTCCTGAAGCATCCTTTTCGATTTCGTCGTGCGCTAAAGAACCACGTCGACGGGTGGTTTCAAAACCATCCCCAACTTCAACGCCCTTGATTGCTTGGATGCCCATAAGTGCACCTGCCAGTTGAGAGTCCAGCCTTCTGTCCCAGTGAACATAAGAACCAATTCCCGGAGGCAACCCGTAGACCAAAGTCTCAACTACTCCCCCAAGAGTGTCGCCGGCTTTATGGCAATCTTCGATCTCGGCAACCATGGCTGCAGAGACAGAACTAGAAAAGCAACGAACAGGATCCTCGTCCAAAGCGTTAACGTCACTTGGTTTAGGCAAAGAAAGCTCA
>JBILXL010000055.1:0-7031 GCA_044378505.1 Rhodoluna sp.
CTCTTCGAAGCTGCCCTGGATGATTACCTCTGATGCATCTGCGCTAACAAGCTTTTCTAGAACCTTGTCCTCGAAGAATGCCTTCTTGTTTGGGTTCTTATCGCGAGCGCCAACAAAGGTTTCATCTCTTGAGCGATCTCTAGAAACGCGGTCCTCGCGGAACGGGTTGCGGTCGCGATCAAACTCGCGAGAGTTTGAGCGCGGTGCAAATCCACGTGAGTCACCGGAACGCTCTGAGCGATCAGTTCTTGGAGCGCGTGATTCCCAAGGACGGTCTGAGTTCGAACGTGCTGGTCGCTCTGAGCGGTCGTAGCTTCTTGAGCCTGATGATCTGTCTGAGTAAGGTCTGTCAGAAGAAGGTCGGTCGGTGCGTGGTGCACGAGATTCCCAAGGACGGTCTGAATTTGATCGTGCTGGGCGGTCTGTTGGACGCTCTGAGCGGTCGTAGCTTCTTCCGCCACGGTCGGAGGAGTTTCTGTCCGAGTAAGGTCTGTCAGAAGAAGGTCGGTCAGTTCTTGGTGTGCGTGATTCCCAAGGATGGTCTGAGCGGGAAGCTGGCTTACGCTCGCCTCGTGAATCAGAACCACGTGATTCTGAATTACGGTCCTTATAAGAAGGTCGATCTGACCAGCTCTTTTTTTCCTGGCGGTCGTAAGTTGGTCCTCCGGTGCGTGGCTTATCAGTCCACTCGCGCTTTGGTGCGTGGTCATCAGATCGGGGAGCATCGAAGAAGCTTCTGGTGCCGCGCGCTGCGCGGTCATCAGCTGTGTGACGAGGCTTGCGACCGGCTTCAGTTCTAGGAGACTTTGGTTCCCAGTTGTTGCCGCGGTCAGGCTTGCGGCCACTCATCTCGCGAGGCTCTGCTGCTCCCTTGCGGTGAGGCTTCTTAGGCGCAGCTGCGCCGAAACCTGAAGCTGACGCTCGCTTAGGAGCTGCTTTGGATGCGCCGGTTTTTGGACGCGGTTTTGCTTTGCCGAAATTAGGCATATTCTCTTTATTCCTCTTTATGTAAACGAGCACGGCCAAAGCAAGCCTCAAAAATAGAGGCATGTGCAATAACTTATGTTCGTCGTTGCGGTCTAGTCGAACTGCGCTAGACCTTTAGCTGATCTGGTTCTTGCCAGGGCTAATAAGAGGTAAAGACTGATGCACGCTTAGTGCACTGCAAACGACTACTGCTGGGATGTTCCCAACTTCTCTAGCCTAGGGCGATAGGCCCAATAAAGCTAGGAAAAGTTTCTAGAGACTATTGGCTCTAGAGCCCCTTATTTCCTTAGGAAACTAGCCCGCGGAGCTTTAGCTCTGCGTGAAGCTCAGCATCTGTTGGCTCAACCAGGAACTTGCCATCAGCAAACTGGATCACAGGAATATTGGTGCGACCAGAGATAGCACGAGCTTCCTCGGTGAACTCTTCACTGGTTTCGACATCTTTCATCTCGAACTCAACACCGGTGGTGTTCAAAAGAGCCTTTGATCTGCGGCAATCGCCACACCAGTCAGCTCCATACATTGTGACTTCAGCCATTGTTATCTCCTTAAGATCTTCGACTCTGGTATCTCTAAATTAGAGCCATCAAAGCTGATTCCCAACAAATCTTCAATAACAATGTTGGCTTCGGTGCTTAGAGCAAAGGTAGATACTCCTATAACCATGTGCACCCCGGCTGCCTTGGCAGCAAGGGCTCCTGCCTGAGCATCCTCAAAGACCACGCAGTCACTAGCGCTGAAGCCCAGCCGGCTCGCTCCCAATAGGTATGGATCCGGCGCTGGTTTACCGCGCTCGACATCATCACCGGTGACCAAATGCTTAGGTATTGGAAGACCCGCGCCTTCTAATCTTGCTCGACCAAGTCTTGAATTGGCAGAGGTGCAAATTGTCCAGCGATCAACTGGAAGATTGGGTAGTAGTTCTCTAGCGCCTGGCATGGCAAGAGTTTCGCGAGCTGAGATTTGCTCGAGCTCATTAATTCGGTTGTTAGCTTCTTCGAACATTTCAGGTCCCACCAGTGAAAGCACAGTGTCTTGGGCACGAGTGCCGTGGAAATCGGAGATTTTTAATCCCTTGATTCCAAATTCCTCCGCCCACTGCGCCCAACACTTCTCGACGTTGGCGTGCGAATCAACCAGCACCCCGTCGTTATCAAACAGCAGTGCTTTGACTTCGATGATCATCTAGTTTTTAGCCTTGGGGCGCTTAGCGTTCTTGGGTTTAGTTGTTGTTTTCTTTGAGCTAGGTGCCTTCTTAATCGGTGCCTTGGCTACCTTCTTTGAGGAAGCAGCGCTTGGCTTTTTTACAACTAGCGCAACTTTGTTGCGCTCGGTGATTGAAAGATAGGTTCCTGCGGCGGCCAGCACCAACAGCACAACAGCTGGAAGCATCTGTTCGATAAACCAGCTCACCGATAGCGGAGCAACAGTCCAGCTCCAAACGGCACTGAACTCTTCTCCGGGGGCTGGTTCTTCGTATGGCGGGTAAACCCTTAGGCTCTCGATGCCTGCGGCACCAAAACCAAAGGACATGATCGAAACAGTTACGCCAAAGACAATTGAAAGAACAAAGTTCAAATTGGCAGCTCCGGCTGCCAAAGTTGCCCTGGTGCGAGGAGGCGCTGCCTTAGCTGATTTTGCTTTTGTTGAAAACCTTGTGCCAAGCAAAATTCCGGAGACGATAATGACCTGAATGATTACCCAGACCCAGACTTCTAGGTCGGTTCGGGTCACGTCATAGACCGCAAGGCCGAAGATGATTGCGATAGCGGTAGCAATGATTGGAACCGCGTAGCCAAGACCGAGGGCTTTTTCAGATTCAGACATGCGCTCTTTTTTGGCGCCCTTGACGATCTGTTTTCTAAACACAAAGGCTCGAAGCAGGATATACACAACAAGACCGGTAGCAAGCAAGATCGGGATGTAAACATCGAAGAGGCGAACCATTAGGTTTTCTTCTCGATCGATGTAGGTATTGAAAGCTCCTAGGAAATTTCCGATCGCAAAAAACGCACCAGTTACAAGAGCAACTATTACGGCAAAGTTTGTGAAGCGGTGCGCAGCTCTGGCTAGGGCGTCATCCACTCCAGCAAGAGATCGGGCCCGAAGAGCCAAGCGCTGACCGTAAAGAGCTAGCAGTCCAAAGATCACAATGCCGCTTAGGAACAGATAGGTGGAAGGACGGATGATTTGCTCATCCCCCTGATACATCCCCTGGGCGTCATAGATCGGGTAAACAAAGAGCCCTGCATAGATCGCGAACATGAAGAACATCCAGCCGCCAATAAGGCCAATAAGAGGTGTGAGGATGGCTAGCTTCGAGAGTTTGTTTTCCATGTTCTTAGCCTAGAGGTGCCCTCTAAACTTGGCCCATGATTGTTGTTATCGGCGAGGCCCTTATTGACCTGATTGAGGACAAATCAACCGCGGGTAGGTACCAGGCGGTCGTTGGCGGCGCCAACGCCAACGTGGCTATTGCCTTAGCCCGTGCCGGTGCTAAGCAGCAACTGCTAGCTCGAATTTCAAGTGATGCCTTTGGTCAGAAAATTCGTCAGCGCTTGGTTGATAACAAAGTAGGTCTCGACTTCGCCATTGCAGCTAAAGAACCAACCAGCGTTGCAATTGCATCGATTAGTTCCTCCGGTGGCGCTAGCTACTCCTTCTATGTTGAAAATACTGCTGACTGGGGTTGGACTAATGAAGAGCTTCCAACACAGCAAACGTTGGCTTCCCTTGGCGCGACTGCCTTGCAGTTTGGCTGCCTGACAATGGCAATGCCGCCAGGCAATGCGGTGGTCGAGGCTTGGGCCAAGGAATACTTCGATAAGGATTTGCTTACACTGTCGCACGATGTGAATGTTCGCCCAGCTCTTGGCTTCAATCGCGATGCAGAGAGAATCCGTGTTGAGCGAGTAAATTCTTTCTCTCATTTGATTAAAGCCTCCGATGATGACATCAACTGGCTCTATGGATTAGAGCCAGGATCAAGCGTTGACCAGATTGCCTGGAACTGGATTGGAGAGACCGCAAAGATTGTCTTTGTCACGCGCGGAGGCGATGGAGCAAGCATCTATCGAAGAAACAAAACCAAACTTGATGTGCAGTCTCGAAAAGTGAAGGTACAAGACTCGGTCGGTGCCGGCGATACTTTCTGCGCAAACACCCTCGCACAGCTGCAACAACTTGGCGCTTTGGGTTCTAGTGCTTTCGAAAGGCTTGCCGAGCTAACAGATAAGCAACTGATCGAAATTGCGAAAGTCTCTAGCGTTGCCGCCAGTATGGCTTGTGAGAAAACCGGGGCTGAACCACCAACTAATGCTGAGCTAGCTGATTTGCTAGTCCTGCTGGCCTAGAACAATCTCGGCGTAAGAAAGTGTTGAGTTGCCTTCTCTAGACTGACGCCAAAACAAACTAAGTTCCGAAAGCAGTTTCGAGCCAAAGCCAGGTTTTGCTCCAGGGGGAAGTCCTTGACCGTCGTCGACTACTTTGATTGCAATTCGTAAATCATCGAGCCTGGAAACAATCAAAGAAACCTTGCTTGCCTTACCGTGCTTGATGGCGTTGGTAATGAACTCTCGTGAGATTTCAATCAGCGCTTCGCTAGCAAGTGGTTGTTTGGTGATGGCAGTTTCTAAGGCTTCTGGGATCTCAACTGAGATTTCAGCGGCATCGGACCAGATTTCAATAATTTGGTTGAGTACTTCTGAAACATCTTCTCCTTCTAGGTTGCTCGGGTTATTTAGCTTTTCAAGGGCGGCTGAAATATCTTTTTCCACCTCGGCAACAAGTGCCGGGGTTGGTTTTTGTTCTTGAGAAAGTTTCATGGCTGAAGCGAATAACGCTGCCTGAACCGGACCGTGAAGAACCGACGCGGTGCGGCGGCGGTTTAGCCAAAGCTCTTGGCGAAGAGATGCGTTCAAGATCTCAAGCTGTAAGTTCACAGCAGCGAGTTTCTCAGTAGTTGCCTTGCGCTGAAGTTGAGCAAACTGTGCTGCGAATGTTGTTGCACCAACACAGGCTCCAAAAAACAGCAAGGCGTGAACCTGAGGGACTGTGACATTCCACTGCAGTAGATCAGCTACGAAGTAAATAGGAATTAGAGAAATCGCATAGAGGCTAGGGGCAAGTAGTGCCGCTAGGAGCGGTGGAACCGGAAGTTTTATTGATAGCCACTGAAACAAGCCCAATCCTAGAAACATCGATAGCGATGCGGTGAGCAGAATAATGAAAGAGTTCGGTGCATCCTCAACCAAGAACGCAGCTGGCACCAGGATGATCGCCAAAATCAGCGTTGCCCAAAGCGGAACAATAAATTCTCCAAGCAAAATGCTAGAAGGTATTGGAGCTTTTTCTCTGATAACCGCCTTGCCTGATTCGGCCTCTAGTTCGTCGCTGGCTTCAGCCACCTCCATGCTCAATGGACGAACAACAACATCAACAGTTGAGCGAAGCGAATCAATAGCTTCAGTGGATGATTGACCAGTGAGGTTTGCTTGAATCTTTGCGATAGCTGGATCGAGCAGGCTTCTAACCTTTTCCAGAAGCTCTTCGCGCTGAATTTGAACCTTGGCTCTAATGCCAGCGGAGCGAATCTGTAGCCTGTATCGCTCATCGGCGAGCGCAGCAAGGGATTCCCGGTGTCTTTGGTAGTTCGAGGCTAGAACTGCAGCCAGAGTAAGAGTCACGAAGGTGAAGATAGGACCGCCTAATAGACGAAAGAATTCTTCACCGGCCTGGTGCTGCCCGGTTAGAACATCCAGACCCAGAATGACAACACCTCGGGTGAAACCGGAAAGTAAGAACACACTGAGAACAAAAAACGGTCTGCTTTTATCTTCCTTGTCCTTCAGGAATCTTCGGGCCAGAAGCAAAACTGCAATTGTTGCTAGGTAGCCAGCGGTTGCAACACCGAACCCTAAAAGCAAACTGGTGTCCCGGCGCAAGGACTCAAAGATGAGCCCCGTGCCGTAGGCCGGCAACAAAAATAACAACAGCACTTGATTGGAAAGCGCGTAGCGCGAACCAATCTGAGTTAGAAGACGCTTGCCCGTTGGGCGGTGAGGTTTGTAAACATCACTCATTCGTTAACCGTGACGGCTCCAGCTGCGCTTAAATACATTCTGGTTGCTTCCACTCGAGCGTTACCGACCCCTTGAGCATCAACACCGAGGGCTGTGAAGATTCTGGAAACCATTCCTTCAACTGCACGAACAGTTGTTCCGCGCTCTTCGGCAATTTGATTGTTTGAGTGACCTTCGGCAACGAGTTTCAACACTGAGATTTGCCTTCTTGAAAGCGCGGCAAGAGGTCGCTCTAAGTTTTGATCGTGACGGTAGTGATCAACATCCACTTCCATAAGAACTGCGTTGATTGCTTCGATTAATTCTTTGGAGTCAACAAGTTGCGATTTTCTAAGGTAGGCCTGTTTTTGCGTAACGGTTTTGGTGTCTCGATCAGCAAATCTTGAGTCTGGAAGATTTGTAAGAAATACCACTCCAACATCGGGAGCTTCGCGAGCTAAGTAATCGGCAAGGTCAAACCCGTTAGGCCCTGGTCCTAGTTCAATATCCACAACACAGATATCTGGATCGGTTGCCTTGACCGCTCTTTTGGCATCGGCTGCATTGGCTGCGGTGGAAACATCGAAGCCGGCTGTTTCTAGGCTTCGGGCAATAAGGTCTCTAAGCAACGACTCGTTCTCAACCACCACGATGGTTCTTTGAAGAGGCATTAGAAGTCCTAGCTAGTGATTACCGAAGGTTTGATACTTCATTATCCCCGTTCCCAACCACCCAGCCAAGACTTAAAGAGTGCTGGCCCTACGTTTGGGGCATTGTCAGTAGCCCCTGCCAGACTTGGAAGTAATGAAAAAACACGACTCTGGCCTGTGGTCTTTCAACACCCGCGATCTGATGCGATCAAGCGGCTGCCAGCACTGCTCGCAGCTGGCTATCGCTAGGGAGTTAGATGTTGCTGGAGTAAAGGACTTAGTCGAGCAGTACTTCGTTGAACCAGAGAGTTTAGCTATCACCTACGGAATGGCC
>JBILXL010000056.1:0-6993 GCA_044378505.1 Rhodoluna sp.
CTCTCCGCGATGCTGGAGAAAATCTCACTTGGTATGCCAGTTGAGGGCATGGAGTCTCTTGCGCCAGCTCTTGCCGATGCGATGGTTTCCATATTTGATTACCTCCCAAAGAACGTGACCGTTGTGCTGTTATCTCCAGAAAAAGCAGCTGCAAGGGCTGCGAGCCTGGTTGAAACCAACGAGGAGTTTTTGCACGCAGCCTGGGATGCAGCGATGGATGGAGCATCAGCCCCAATTGATTTATCCGGAGGCGGATTTATTGACTTTGCCTCCTTCAGCGCAAAAATGTCCAAGTTTCAACTTGTTACCCTCTCACCATTTGGTGAAGATAGCGAAGATGTTGTGAATCTAGGAATCCTTGAAGTTCCAAACTTCAAGGGAGTAGATGCAACGGCTCTGGAATGGGTCACAACCCAAATTGACCAAGGTCACCTTGTGGTTATCTCCGCCCAAGGCCACGGAACTGCGGAGAGACTCCGCGAGGTCTTTATCCATGGAAAGCTTCAAGCAGATCTGGTGGATGAGTTTCCAACTGAGCCAAAACCCAAGACCATCTATGTCATTCAGGCTCCGATCAAAAAGGGTTTTGTGTCGGAAAGCTCGAAACTTACCTTTCTAACCAACACCGAGTACTACTCTAAGAGTAGCTACGCCTCACCGCAGGTTCGAAAACTAGCTGTCAAGCGAGGCGCTGCGGTTGACCCACTTACATTAAAGTCCGGGGATTTTGTCGTTCACGAGATTCATGGGATTGGAAGATTTAAGGAACTGGTTCAAAGAACCAGCGGCATTGGCTCAAGGCAGCATCAGAGAGAGTATCTGTTGATTGAGTACGCGTCTCCAAAGCGCGGCTATCCAGAAGACACCCTTTTTGTTCCAACTGATCAACTAGACATGCTCACTCGTTATGTGGGCGGTGAAGCCCCCGTAATTTCTAAGCTCGGAGGCTCTGATTGGGCACGAGCTAAGGGCAACGCGCGAAAAGCGGTTCGAAAGATTGCTATTGACCTAGTCAAGCTCTACTCGGCTCGAATGAACTCGAAGGGTTACGCTTTCGCATCGGATACCCCTTGGCAGCACGAACTCGAAGAAGCTTTTCAGTTCCAAGAAACCCCTGATCAGCTAACAACGATCGACGAAGTCAAAAGGGATATGGAAAAGCCAGTACCGATGGATCGACTGCTGGCAGGTGATGTCGGTTACGGAAAAACTGAAGTCGCGGTGCGAGCTGCTTTCAAGGCCATCCAAGACGGCAAACAGGTGGCCATGCTGGTTCCGACAACCTTGCTGGTAAGACAGCACACCGACACTTTCCTTGAGCGATTCGCTGGATTCCCAGTGAATGTAAAGTCCCTATCGAGATTCCAGAGCGCTAAAGAAGTCAAAGAAACAATTGCCGGATTGGCAACCGGGGAAGTCGATTTGGTCATTGGAACTCATCGACTGCTTTCAGATACCGTCAAGTTTCGAAACCTTGGACTGATAATCATTGATGAGGAACAGCGCTTCGGGGTAGAGCACAAAGAAAAGCTAAAAGCTATTAAGACCAACGTCGACATTTTGGCAATGAGCGCCACTCCAATTCCAAGAACTCTGGAGATGGCAATCACCGGTATTCGTGAAATGTCAACTCTTGCAACGCCTCCTGAGGATAGGCATCCAATTCTTACCTTCATCGGTGGCTACAGCGAGAAGCAGGTTGCCGCTGCGATTAGACGTGAGCTGATTAGAGAGGGACAAATCTTCTTCGTCCACAACCGAGTGGCAACTATCGAGAAAACAGCAAATGATCTTGCAAAGCTGGTTCCTGAAGCTCGCATCGCTGTGGCACACGGGCAAATGCCGGAGGCTGCTTTGGAGCAGGTAGTTGTTGACTTCTGGGAAAAGAAATTTGATGTTCTGGTCTCCACTACAATCATCGAAACTGGAATCGATATTCCAAACGCCAACACTTTGATTATTGATAGAGCTGAACACTTCGGCCTTTCGCAGCTTCACCAAATTCGAGGCAGAGTGGGCAGAAGTAGAGAGCGTGCCTACGCTTACTTCTTCTATGACGCTTCTAAGCCACTCAGTGAAACCTCTCACGATCGACTGGCAACAATTGCTCAAAACAATGAACTTGGTGCGGGAATTCAGGTTGCCCTAAAAGATTTAGAAATTCGAGGTGCGGGAAACATGCTGGGCGGCGAGCAGTCAGGGCACATTGCTGGAGTGGGCTTCGATCTTTACCTTCGCATGATTGGCGAAGCCGTATCCGAATTCAAGGGCATCAAGCTCGATTCACCTGCGGAGCTCAAACTTGAAATACCAATCGACGCTCACATTCCCGACACTTATCTGGATTCAGAAAGACTCAGGCTCGAGGCCTATCACAAGCTCAGCGCAGCCTCCGGTGAAACCAGCACCAGAGCTATCCTGGATGGCATCCTCGCTGAGCTAGAAGATCGCTACGGTAAAGCTCCTGAGCAAGTGCAGAACCTGATCGAAGTCACCGAACTTAGACAGATTGCGAATCGCGTGGGACTAAAGGATGTGAACTTCCTGACAGCGGCTGCAAGAATCCAACCCGTGGAGCTTTCTGAGTCCGAGCAGGTCAAACTCAGCAGAGCATATGTCGGGCTAAAGTATTTGCAATCGGCAAATTCTCTGCAGTTGCCAATTCCCAAATCCGCTGATGGCGATGTGGTTTCGGGTAAAGAACTGATCTCTTTTGCCAGAGAAGTTTTTGATGTGATTGCAAACCTTCAAAGGGAAGATAAGTAAATGACAAAAATTGATGAGCTAATTCAAACTGCTAGGCAACTCAGGGCCCCAGGCGGTTGCCCTTGGGATGCAGAGCAAACTCACCAGTCCTTGGCTAAGTACCTCATTGAAGAAACCTATGAGCTAATTGATGCGATCGAATCCAATGATCGTCAGCAAATTCTTGAAGAGCTTGGTGATGTTTTCTATCACGTTGTCTTTCATTCGGACCTTGCTGAGTCTGGATCGCTTGGGGAGCCATTTAGTATTCAGGATGTCGCCGAGCTTTCAATTGCAAAGATGAAGGGTCGACACCCTCACGTTTTTGGAACAGCGGAAGAGCTTGAGAAGTACAAAGCGCAAACCGGCGATGATGTTATGAGAAGTTGGGATGCTCACAAGATGAAGGAAAAGCCTGAACGCCAAAGCGTGCTGGATGGAATTCCTAATTCACTACCTGCGCTACTACTTGCCGACAAAGTTATTGGTAAGGCCCAAAAACTAGGTGTCTTAGAGACTGAAGCAACACCGGCATTTGCTTTAGAAGATGAAGATCAACTCGGGGGATTGCTTCTCGCATTGGTTTTATCGGCAAAGCATCAGGGCTTGGATGCTGAGCGCGCTTTACGGGAAACGATTCGAGAACTTCAAGTTGAAATAAGAGCCTTCGAGCTCAGCGATGAATTTGATGCTGGAGTAGTGGGGCAGGCTTAGCCCAACAAACCCAGAAGTATCCAGGCTTTTTTGCCCTGGTCTGCCAGACTTGGAACCATGGCATCGCAAATCAATCCACCGCGCGGGATGAGGGATTTTCTCCCAACAGAAAAGATCGTGCGAAATGATTTGCTTTCCAAGATTGTTGGGACTTACGCCTCCCATGGATTCCAAGAAATAGAAACCCCTGCATTAGAAGCCATTGAGCGACTTAGCTCAGGTGATGGCGGGGACAACGAGAAGCTGGCATTCCGGGTTCTAAAGCGCGGCGAAGAACTTGAAGCAGCCCTTGGCAAAGATGCCGATGAACTCTCGGACCTAGGTCTTAGATACGACCTGACTGTTCCACTAACTCGCTACTACGCAACCAACCACGCGAAGCTACCAAAAGTTTTCAAGGCGATTCAGACTGGACCAGTGTGGAGGGCGGAACGACCTCAAAAGGGAAGGTACCGTCAGTTTGTTCAGTGCGATATTGACATCATTGGCGACGGAACAAACTTTGCCGAAATTGAATTACTGAACGCGAGCCTAAACGCATTGTCTGCAATTGGAATCAAAGACGCCAAGATTCGAATCAATCACCGTGAATTACTCTCGCGCTCGATTGCCGCTTTGGGTGTTGCACCAACTGACTTTGGCAAGGCCATGATCACTATCGACAAGCTAGACAAGATCGGCCCTGAGGGAGTCGCACTAGAGATGAAAGAGCGCTTCGGCGAGAAAATTTCCGATGCAACATCAAGCTGGCTCTCATCGTTATCAAGCGACCCGCAAGTCCCAACTGAGCTCAGTGAGATTTTTGAAGTTGTCGAGCAACTGCACCCGGGCAAGCTTAGGTTTGATCCAACATTGGTTCGCGGCATGGGCTACTACACCGGCTCAATTTTTGAAATTGAACATCCAGCATCCGGTTCTTCCATCGGTGGCGGGGGACGCTATGACGGAATGGTTGGAAAGTGGCTCGGAACCGAAGTTGCCGCAGTTGGAGTATCAATCGGATTTGAGAGAGTTGCCGAGTTGGTTTCCGATTCTTCCGCCAGTTCTAAATCTCTGGTTGTGATTTTCGAACCTAGCGAGCAGCAGGCTGCGCTTTCAGTTCAGGCTGAAGCAATTGCCGCTGGGTATCTTGTGAGGTTAGAGCCAACACCTAAGAAGTTGAACACTTTGCTGGATTCTCTAAAAGAACAGGGTATGGCTGAGTTTGCAGTGCTCGAAGAGCCTAAAAATGGCTTTCAGGGCCTCAAGATCAAGCCAATCGGCTAGGCACTTGGCTGCCCAAACTAAACTAGAACTAGAGCGAACGACGATGTTTCTTAAGGCCGATCGGCCACTATTTCAACTCTTCTAAGGAGAAACCACTTGTCACTTATCGAAGCCATTGGCGCCAGAGAAATTCTAGACTCCAGAGGAAACCCTACTATCGAAGTTGAAGTACTTCTCGACGATGATTCTTTTGGTCGCGCAGCAGTTCCATCTGGTGCTTCAACTGGTGCTTTCGAAGCTCACGAGTCCAGAGACGGTGACAAGGCACGCTACCTGGGCAGAGGTGTCCAGCAAGCTGTTCTCAAAGTTATCGGGGAGATTGATGAAACACTAGTTGATTTTGATGCAACCGATCAGCGTCTTGTCGACACAGCTTTAATCGCACTCGATGGAACTGACAACAAGTCAAACCTTGGAGCCAACGCAATTCTTGGTGTTTCATTAGCTGTTGCTAAAGCAGCGGCAGATAGCAGTGGCTTGCCGCTTTACAGATACTTGGGTGGCCCAAACGCTCACACTCTTCCTGTACCTCTTATGAACATCATCAATGGAGGAGCTCACGCTGATAACGGCGTTGACATTCAGGAGTTCATGATTGTTCCTGTTGGTGCTCCGACTTTCTCTGAAGCGGTTCGCTGGGGTGCAGAGGTATACCACTCGCTAAAGGCATTGCTTCAGTCCAAAAAACTTTCAACTGGTCTTGGTGACGAAGGTGGCTTTGCTCCGGATCTTCCATCCAACCGCGCTGCACTTGAACTAATCTCTGAGGCAATCCAGAAAGCTGGCTACAAGCTAGGAACCGACTTTGCTCTTGCATTGGATGTTGCTGCTACTGAGTTTTACAAGGATGGAAAGTACCACTTTGAAGGCAAGGCTCGCACTTCAGCCGAAATGATTTCCTACTACGAAGAGCTAATCGCTTCGTTCCCGTTGGTTTCAATTGAGGATCCACTTGACGAGAACGACTGGGATGGCTGGGCTGCGATGACAGCAAAGTTAGGGGATAAAGTTCAGCTAGTTGGCGATGACCTGTTTGTGACCAACCCAAAGCGTCTAGCCACCGGTATCGAAAAGGGCACCGCAAACAGCATTCTGGTAAAGGTAAACCAGATTGGAACCTTGACCGAGACACTCGATGCAGTGTCAATGGCTCAAAGCCACGGCATGACCGCAATCATTTCCCACCGCTCAGGCGAAACCGAAGACACCTTTATTGCTGACCTAGCGGTTGCTACTAACGCAGGTCAGATCAAAACCGGTGCTCCTGCCAGAAGCGAGAGAGTGGCAAAGTACAACCAGCTTCTTCGCATCGAAGAGGAGTTAGCCGACGCCGCTTACTACCCTGGAGCCAAAGCCTTCAAAAACTTCCGCTAGGAATCCAAGATGAGAATCACCGGTCGGCTAAACAGCTACACGCTAGCCCTACTGGCAGTTATTCTCGTTGGGATTTTCACACTCGCCCCAAGCATTCAGATTTGGTACGAACAGCGTCAAGAGATCGCTGATTTCAAAGCCCTCGTTGAGCAGGCCAAGGTTGAACTTGAAGATATGGAAGCAGAGCGACTTCGCTGGGACGACGAGGTTTACATCAGAGCTCAGGCAAGAGACCGACTGTATTTTGTGATGCCGGGTGAAGTTAGCTTTCTAGTTATGGATGCCGATGGCATCGATGTGTCTGATACTTCAGGAACTGTTGGTGCGATGCTTGCCGAGAAACGTAAGCGCAGTGGATTTAGTGCAGAAGTGCTGGCAAGCAAAAGAAATTGGGTTGACTCCTTTTTAGAATCCGCTTTACGCGCAGGACTTGAGCAGCCCAATCAGGAAATAAAAAGTGCCACTAACTAACGTCACTGAACAAGACATCGAATCTGTTTCTAATCAACTCGGTCGCCCAGCCCGCGACATCGTTGCAATTGCGGCTAGATGTGTTTGCGGTAACCCAGTTGTTGTGCAAACCAAGCCAAGACTTGAAGACGGCACTCCATTTCCGACCGTCTACTATCTGACACTTCCTGCAGCAACTTCCGCTGTTTCAACTCTGGAAGCTAGTGGGCTGATGATTGAACTTCAGAACAGACTGAACCAAGAACCTGAATTGGCCTCGTCTTACGCGCTTGCTCACCAAAGCTATTTGGATGATCGCGCACAACTTGGCGATGTTGAAGAAATCGATGGCATCTCCGCAGGCGGAATGCCAACGCGTGTGAAGTGCCTTCACTCGCTTGTTGCGCATTCGCTTGCAAAAGGACCCGGTCTGAATCTCATTGG
>JBILXL010000057.1:0-6972 GCA_044378505.1 Rhodoluna sp.
TCAGGCAGAGCTCGATCTACTGGGAATGGATATAACCAATCATCAACTGGCTAAGTACCAGCCGATGCTAGATCAGATGGGCGTTGTTAGGGCAAATGAGCTAGTTGGGTTGAGATCAAAAACCGACGTGTTGATAGCCGGAGTTAGGGTTGCAACCCAAAGCCCTCCGATGCGATCTGGCAAGCGAGTGGTATTTATCACTCTCGATGATGGCACTGGCTGCAGCGACGCTACATTTTTTGATGAAGCCCAGGCTAGATCTAGTGCAGTGCTATTCAATACCAAGTTGATTTTGATCTCGGGCAAGACAAGGCGTACCGGGGTAAAAGGTGTTTCGATAATGGCCGAAAACGCCTGGGACCTAAATCAGCTCTGGCAACAGTACCGCCAGAAGAACCAACTAGTTGCGGTTGAAAATTGACAGCAGTCGAAGAATCTCGACGTATAGCCAGATAAGAGTCACTGCAAGACCAAAGGCTGCACGCCACTCCATCTCAACTGGCCACTTGTCACGAGAGCCAACCATGATGGTCTCAAAATCCAAGTTCAGAGTGAAGGCAGCAAGGCCAGCACCAACTAGTCCTGCAAGCCAACCGAATGCTGAACCGTAGACACCAGCTCCGCCAGTGATTAGGACAAAACCAATGTTGATCACAGCAAAGATCATGTATCCAACGATTGCGAAGGTCATGATTCTGGTGAATCTTGCATCGACCTTGATCCAGCCAAAGCGGTAGGCAGCGAACATCGCACCTGCGGTAGTAAGGGTTGCCAAAACAGCCGACTGAACAATACCTGGGTACATAGCCTCAAACATTGAAGAGATTCCACCAAGGAATACTCCCTCAACCGCGGCGTAAACCACAATTACTGCAGGCATTACCTTCTTGGAAAAAGTGATCCACAACGCAAGACCTAGTCCAACCAGCATGGCTGGGAATACTAGTGACTGCAGTGGAGTAAAGAACCAGGTGGCTGCTGCGGTTGCAAGCAGCACAGTAAAGATCGCGATTACTTTGCCAGCAGTTCCCTCAACGGTCATTGGCTCAGACTTAGCAGCAATCTTTGCGAATTCTGCGTCGACTAGTTCCTGAGGAACTTCACGAGCAGCCTGAAGTCCGGTCTGCATTGAGCGATTGAATACTGGGTTGTGGGACACGCTAATCTCCTTCTTTCGTGGGGGTCAACTAGTCAAATTCTAGGCTGGATTTCTTTGAGAATGCTGAATGTTAGCTTCGAAGTTCAGAAGCGATGAAACTAACGTGTTCCCCGCTGATTTGGTGGCCTCCAGGGTGCATCAGCAAAGTCACCTCGGCACCGAAACCCTCAAGCTGAGTAATCATAGCCTCGGTTTTTGCCTCGGGCGAGTAGTTATCTTGCTTCCCGTTGGCGATAAAGACTTGCTTCCCGCGAAGATCTGGTTCTTGGTCCAACTCTGGTAAAACTTGAGTGGTGCCAAAAGCTACCAAAGTTTGCATCAGATCTGGTCTCAATAGCAGCAGTGCACCTCCTGCGTGAGAGCCATTTGAAAATCCAACGGTGACTACCGACTCCAGTGGGAAGTCATAACGCGCACTTGCCAATTCCAAAAATTCAGCAAGTTTTCCAACCTCCCTTAGGAGAGATTCCTGAGATGGTGTGAAATCTGGCTCATATTCAAAAAACCTGGTCATTCCCTGTTGGGATACCGCTCCCCTGGGAGAAAGAATGTTTGCTCGCGCATCTAGCTCTCGCCCGAACGAAAGCAGATCGTGCTCATCTGCTCCAGAGCCATGCAGCAAAAGCAAAGTCCTGGATGCGCCTGGCTGGGGAAGCCAAACATACGGCCGAGAGAGTTTCTGTTTATCCAAAGTATTTCTCCAATACCTTCCAGTCTAGATTTCAATAAAACTGATCGGAGCTTAAAAGAAAAATAGCCCCGGAGGGCTATTAGTCTTTTGTGGACCTGAGGGGATTTGAACCCCTGACCCCCTGCATGCCATGCAGGTGCGCTACCAGCTGCGCCACAGGCCCATCTTTTTTAGAACTTGGTTAGTTTAGCTCAAACTGCTCTCGGCCGAAACAACTTCGAGAGGTACTACCGGGCAATCGCTCCAGATGCGCTCCAAGGAGTAATACATCCGCTCCTCTTCGTGCATAACGTGACAAATTACATGACCGAAATCCAACAGAATCCAACGACCCGAGGTCTTGCCTTCTCGACGCAACAGCTTGACACCATGTTCGAGAAGCTTCTCCTCGATGCCATCCGAGATAGCCATTACCTGTCGCTCATTGCGTCCAGATGCAATGAGGAAAATATCTGTTAAGGGCATCGGGTTTGTGACATCTAGTGCAACTAGGTTTTCAGCTACTTTGTCAGATGCAGCCTGGGCTGCAATTTGAACGATTCTGAGTGCTTCTTTACTGGCGGTCACAAATCCCTAACTATTGGAAGATTCCAAGCATAAAGGCTGCGACAATCAATGCCCCAATCGTGATCATCAATACGGCTGTAGACATCACGGCATAGACCTGACCTTGGCCCTTGCGGGTTACTAGGGTTAGCTCAACGGTTCTGGCTCGAGTCTTTGCGATTCCTGCGGCTCGAATTGGTGCCACCGAGGACACAAATGAGTTCAAGCTGTCTTCAACAATTGCTTCGTCAGCTTGCTGACTTTCAGTAATCACAGCAATGCTGCCGGTGGTTGGATCAATCTGAGGAACTTCAATCGAGCCGGTGGTCATCACAACGCCAGTGCCACTAATAACAATTGGGCTGTTTTCTAAATCCGGAACGGTGTTGATGATTATCGAAGCGGTTACTGGCTCTGCGCCTAAGTTGCTTGTCGAACCAAAATCAGCACTTTTGACTGGCTCCAGAAAAATGTCAGGTTCTTTGATTGTTGGAGTTGGGGCAGTCATGGTTGGTTCTGCGAAACTTACGGGATTCGAAACCGGTGAAGAGCCTTTCTTTTCGGCTTCTCTTCGTTCTCTTCTGGACTGGTACATCGTTGAGTCGCTCAAGCAACCCCCCGATACAAGCCATGCTTACCGATGTATTGAACAACACCATCGGGAACCAAATACCAAATTGGATCCCCATTGGCAACGCGGTTGCGGCAATCGGTCGAGCTAATCGAGAGTGCAGGTACTTCAACGCTAGTTACAGCTCCCGCAGGAACCTCAGGTATTTTCAAAGTGTGGCCAGGTCTGCTCACGGCTACGAAGTGAGCCAGGTCCCAAAGCTTGGCTGCCTCATGCCAAGAAAGGATTTGAGCGATTGCGTCGCTTCCGGTTATGAAAAACAACTCAGCGTCCGGGTACTGAGACTTTAGATCCCTAAGCGTGTCGACTGTGTAGGTTGGCTTATCTCTGTCGATGTCGACTCTAGAAACCATAAATCTTGGATTTGCCGCAGTTGCAATCACGGTCATGAGATACCGGTGTTCTCCTCCGGTGACTTCTTCTTTTTGTGAAGGAGCCCCGGTTGGAACGAAAACTACCTGATCGAGATTGAGTGCGGCTGCGACTTCACTGGCGGCAACTAAGTGGCCATTGTGAATGGGGTCGAAGGTTCCACCCATCACGCCCAGTCGGAATTTTGCCATGCTAGAAGCTTTAGAGGCCTAGTGACCTTGAGAGCTGGAGTTCTTGTGATCGTGGCGGTTGGCTACATCGCGGTAAGAAAAAGTGATGAATGCCAAGAGGATAAAGATTGACATTGCAATTACTCCGAACATCAAAGCAGGAATAGGTAACTCGCTGTGCTGGATGAACGGTCCTTCAGTACCTTCAGTGAGCAATGCAAACAATTTGTTCTCCTTTGGATCTCGTGTTTCCAGAATAACCTAGATGCGGGTTTGACCCGAGCCGCGAACTAGCCATTTCGTTGAAGTTAGTTCGCTAAGGCCCATAGGGCCCCTCGCGTGCAGCTTTTGAGTGGAAATGCCTACCTCTGCCCCGAACCCGAATTGACCTCCATCGGTAAAGCGGGTTGCGGCATTGACCATGACCACGGCCGAGTCCACCTCGGCGAGGAATCGCTCAGCATGTGCTGAGCTATCGGTGATGATTACCTCAGTGTGGTGGGTTGAATACTTTGCGATGTGCTCAAGAGCCTGATCCAATCCTGAAACCACCTTGACTGCCAAATCCAGGCTGTAGTACTCAGCGCTCCAGTCTTCTTCCGTTGCGGCAACAGCTTGAGGGAAAACAGCCATAGTTTGCTGATCACCATGAATTGTGACTCCGGAGTCTGCAAGTCGCTTTAAAACCTTCGGCAGAATAGTTGTCGATACTGCCTCATGAACCAAAAGTGTTTCTAATGCGTTGCAGGTGGAAGGTCTTTGCACCTTGGAGTTGTGAACAATCTCGACAGACCAATCAGGGTTAGCGGAGTCATCGATAAACAGATGGGTTACACCATCGCCAGTTTCGATAACTGGAACTTTGGAATCTTCCACTACAGCTTTGATCAAACCGGCGCTGCCGCGGGGAATCAAAACGTCAATCAAACCTCTAGCGGCCATCATGGCGGCAGCACCTTCGCGACCAAAATCATCAACCGTCTGTACTAAGTCGCTGCTAAGCCCTGCTTTTACTAGACCTTGTTGCAGAATCTTGACTAGTGCGATGTTGGTGTTCTCAGCGGCGGTTCCCCCGCGAAGTACAACAGCATTTCCCGCCTTCAGGGCAAGAGCTGAGATGTCCACGGTTACATTTGGACGAGCTTCGTAAATTGCACCAACAACTCCAAACGGAACGCGAGTCTCAGAAAGCTTGAGTCCATTAGGAAGAGTCATCCCCCTAATTGCTGCACCAATCGGATCTGGCAGTGCGATGATTTCACGAATGGAATTGGCAAGCCCGGCAATTCTGTCCGTATTCAGCATTAGGCGATCCTGCAAACCGGTCGATAGCCCGTCGGCCTTAGCTCGTTCTAGGTCTTTCAGGTTAGCCGCAACGATTTCTTTCTCCGAAGCAACCAGGAGTTTGGTGATCTGTTCGAGAGCTTCGTTTTTTTGAATAGTGGAAGCAATGGCTAGTGAGCCGCTAGCTTTTTTCGCCAGCTTTATTTTCTCGAGGGCAGACATAATCAAAGCCTACTTACGAGCAATCTGGACGGCAGGATTAGGTTCAAAAAAGGTCCCGAGTGACTCACCGTTGAGGGTCTTTGCCACGTTGTCAGCGTTGGTGATAACAACTCCAATGCCTGCGTCGGTGCAACTGACTGCCGCCGCAACTTTGGTGATGGCACCGCCAGTACCGACTCCCGTGTTTGTGCCTGCTATCTCTAGATTCCCAAGGTCGGTTCCATAAGGAACTGTTGGAATTAGCTTGGCTTGAGGGTTGGTTGGTGGCATGTCGTATAAGCCATCCACATCACTTAGAAGCACCAGGGCATCAGCCTGAATTAGAAGGGCAACCATTGCTGCAAGTCTGTCGTTGTCACCAAAACGGATTTCCGTCGTAGCGACAGTGTCATTTTCGTTCACAATCGGCAGAGCACGGAGTTGGAAAAGTCTCTCCAGAGCCTTTTTGGCGTTGTCTCGGCTTTCCGCTTTTTCAATATCGGAAAGAGTCAGCAGCACTTGTCCGGCGATGATGCCATGGCGCTCAAGGCTCTTTTGGTACCTGGTGAGCAGTCGAAACTGGCCGACAGCAGCAAGCGCTTGAAAAGTCTCTAGGTCTGTTGGTTTTTCATCAAAGTCAAACAGCGGCATTCCCGTAGCGATAGCTCCGGATGAAACGAGAACGACTTCTGCTCCACGGCTCATGACAGTCGCCAAAGCATCAACTAGCTGGTCAATTTTGCCTTCGTTTTCTCCGGTGACGGAGTTCGAGCCTATCTTGACGACAATGCGATTGGCAGAAACTAGCCACTGACCGTGATTCGACACTTACTTGCTCTCCTCAACATCATCAGGGGTTGACCATGCACCAGATTTTCTCTCTGCTTCCATCTTCTCGCGAAGTGCAGATCGAGCATCCATCATTTCTAGGTAGCGTTTGCGACGCTCAACGTTGGTGCGTCTTTCGTTCAACGGGCCAAATCTAGGATCAGTTCCTCGAGGGCTAACCAGTAGCTCAGCAGTTGAGGCGATTGTTGGCTCCCAGTCGAAGATGACCCCGTCTCCAGGGCCAATCACCACAGTTGAACCGTTGGAAGCTCCAGCTTTGAACAGGGCGTCTTCAATACCAACTTTGGCTAAGCGATCTGCCAGGTAGCCAACGGCTTCTTCATTTCCAAAATCGGTTTGAGCAACCCATCTTTCAGGCTTGGCTCCTAGAATTCTAAAGAACTCCTCGACTCCACTGAACTCACGAACAATCTTAAAGCTGTTGTCTTCTTTCTTGGTCTGCATTAGATGAATTCTTGGGCGAGCTGGAATCTTGGCTTTTTCGAAACGATCTGCCTCAACCAGTTTTGCCATCGCAAACTTCAATTCCTTGAGTCCAGTGTGTGAAGCTGCTGAAACTTCAAAGACTTGGTATCCGCGGGCCTCGAGCTCAGGACGGATGAACTCAGCCAATTCTTTACCGTCTGGAATATCAATTTTGTTCAGTGCAATCAAAGCTGGGCGCTTCGTCAAAGGGGTCTGACCTTCAGGCACCTGGTAAGCATCTAGTTCTTTCAGAACTTTGTCCAGGTCAGATACTGGATCACGATTTGGCTCAAGTGTTGCGCAATCAATTACGTGCATGAGAGCCGAGCAGCGCTCGACGTGTCGAAGAAACTCAAGTCCAAGGCCCTTGCCTTCGCTGGCGCCCTCGATAAGACCCGGCACATCTGCAATCGTGAATCTGGTTTCTCCAGCCTGAACTACTCCTAGGTTTGGATGCAATGTGGTGAAGGGATAGTCGGCAATTTTTGGCCTTGCTGCGGACACTGCAGCAATCAAAGACGATTTGCCTGCCGAAGGGTATCCAACCAGTGCGATGTCGGCCACGGTCTTGAGTTCAAGAATTACGTCGCCGGACCAACCAGGC
>JBILXL010000058.1:0-6881 GCA_044378505.1 Rhodoluna sp.
GTTGGCATCACAGGATCTAACGGAAAAACCACAACCAAAAACATGCTTCGAGCAATTCTTTCTCAAGTTGGCAACACGATTGCTCCAATCGAATCATTCAATAACAAAGTCGGCGCCCCAATTTCGATTTTGAGAGCAGATCTAAACACAGAGTTTTTAGTTGTTGAGATGGGCGCTGAAGGTCTGGGCACTATTGCTTATTTGGCAAACATGGCACAGCCGGATGTTGGAGTGATTTTGAAAGTGGGAATGGCCCACGCAGGAGAATTTGGTGGAATTGATGCCACTGCCAAGATTAAGGGCGAACTCGCTGAGGCACTTGGAGCCGATGCCTGGTTAGTTTTGAATGCCGATGATGGCATGGTGGCCGCGATGAAAGATCGCACCAAGGCAGCCGTGAAGTGGTTTGGAACTTCTTCGGAATCAGAGTATTGGGCTTCGGATATTTCTCTGTCGAAAATTGGGACATCTTTTGTCTTGCACTGGCCTGACGGCGAGCATTCCGCTATCCAGCTTTCAATTCTTGGTGAGCACCACGTAATGAATGCACTTGCTGCCGCAGCAGTCTCACACTTACTTGGAGCAAGCAAACAACAAGTTGTTAACGCACTCGAATCCATGGAGTTGGCTGAGCGCTGGAGAATGCAAAGGGTTGTTAGATCTGATGGCGTCACAGTAATCAATGACTCCTACAACGCCAGTCCAGATTCAATGAAGGCTGCCCTTCAGACCCTGGCTCAACTTGGGCGAATGGGTACTAGAACTATTGCAGTTTTGGGTGAGATGGCCGAGCTAGGCCAGTACTCAAGGCATGAGCATGACTCCATCGGGAGGCTGGTAGTTCGACTCAACATTGATCAGCTCGTGGTGGTCGGTGAAGGCGCAAAGCTAATTCACATGGGAGCAAGCCAAGAGGGGTCCTGGGATGGCGAATCGAAGTTTTTCCCCTCGATTGCCGAGGCTTTGGAGTACCTGCGTGGGATACTCGCAGATGGCGATACCGTCTTGGTCAAATCATCCAAGTCGGCGAACCTCAGATTTCTGGGAGACGACTTAATGGAGGTGGCTAAGTGAGAGCGCTGCTGTTAGCTGGAGCCGCATCTATGGCCTTCACACTGTTTTTGACTCCTATATTCATTTGGCTGTTTCGGAAGTGGAACTGGGGACAGTTCATTCGTGATGACGGACCTGAGTCACACCACACCAAACGAGGCACCCCAACCATGGGCGGCTTGGTCATTATTTTGGCCAGCGTCACCGGATACTTTGCCGGAAAACTACTAAACGGCGAAACCCCCTCGGTATCGGCTCTACTTGTCATTCTTGCGATGGTGGGGCTTGGGCTAGTTGGATTCATTGACGATTTCATCAAGACTCAAAAACAGCGTTCTCTTGGTTTGGGTGGTTGGGCAAAGATTGCTGGTCAAGCACTGGTGGCTCTGGCTTTTGCGGCTTTCGCGTTTGGATATCCAAACGCGCAAGGCGTGACACCAGCTTCAACCAAGGTATCCGTTGTTCGAGACACCGGATTCGATTTGATGATGTTTGGAACCGTGGTTGGATCAGTTCTAGTTGTGCTTTGGATCTTTTTGCTTATCTCTGCAACATCTAATGGTGTGAACATTGCAGATGGGCTAGATGGTCTGGCGATCGGTGCCAGCATCATGGCAATCGGTGCTTACGCGGTGATTGGGTTCTGGCAATTCAACCAGCTGTGTGGCACTGCGGTTGAAAACCTCACGCGATGCTACGAAGTTCGTGACCCACTTGATTTAGCGGTTATCGCAGCTGCCATTACTGGCGCTGGAATTGGTTTCTTGTGGTGGAATACTTCACCAGCCCAAATCATCATGGGTGACACCGGTGCGATGGGCCTCGGTGGAGCTTTAGCCGCTCTTGCCATACTGTCCCGCACTGAAATCTTGCTGGTGCTTATCGGCGGACTGTTTGTGATTGTGACTGGTTCAGTTATCTTGCAACGCGCCTACTTCAAAATCACCAAGGGAAAACGCATCTTCTTGATGTCACCCCTGCATCATCACTTTGAACTAAAGGGCTGGGCAGAGATAACGGTAGTTGTTAGGTTCTGGATTATTGCAGGGCTTTCAGTTCTTGCCGGAATTGGTCTTTTCTACCTCGAGTGGATTTATGGCTAACCAGGCGCCCGACCTCCAGCAGTTAAATAGTTGGAGCTCTAATTGGTCCAGCATCAAGGTGGCAGTTTTGGGCTTAGGTAAATCGGGTTTCTCTGTAGCTGACACCCTCAACGAGTTGGGTAGCAAACTGCTCGTCGTATCCGAGGCAGCTGACGAGGAAATTCTCGACATCTTGGATGTTCTAGGCGTGGAGAGCGTTATTGATCAAAACGCCCAGGTCTTACAAAACGCTCTGGATGCCTTCGCAGCAGATCTGCTGATTGTTTCTCCAGGAGTTGCACCAACCACCGCGATAGTTGAAAAAGCTAATCGCTCCGGCATTCCGATTTGGACCGACATCGACTTAGCTTGGCGGCTAAGAGATAGATACATTCCGAATCAAGAGTGGATCTGCATTACTGGAACCAACGGTAAGACCACCACCACCGAACTCACCGAAGCTATGTTCCTCGCAGCGGATGTTAGAGCTGCCGCCTGCGGAAACATCGGAAAACCAATCCTTGATTGCATCAGAGACCCGGCAGCTTTTGAGGTCCTGGTTGTTGAACTATCTTCTTTTCAGCTTCACTACTTGGATCGCATCGAGCCATTTAGTTCGGCAGTTCTAAACCTTGCAAACGATCACTTGGACTGGCATGGGGGCTTCGCAAACTATCGAGCATCCAAGGGCCGCATTTATGAAAACACCAAAGTGGCCTGCGTATACAATCTCGAGGATTCAGTAACCGAATCACTAGTAGAAGCTGCAGATGTGAGTGAAGGTGCGCGGGCAATTGGATTTGGTTTGGGCACTCCCGCCCGTAGCAACGTCGGATACGTTGAAGATTTACTCGTTGATCGTGCTTTCCTCGAGGAGCGCGCCGATAAGGCACTTGAGATTGCAGGCTTTGAAGATCTCGATAACTTTGGAGTTCTAACCCCGCATCTTTTGAGCAATATTGCAGCTGCAACCGCGCTTGCTCGAAGCTTTGGTGTCCCGCCAGCTGCTTGCAGGAAAGCTTTGAGAGAGTTCAAGATTTCTCCGCATCGTATTCAACTGGTCGCCGAAATCGATGGTGTTAGATACATCAATGATTCAAAGGCCACCAACGCTCACGCGGCAGCAGCTTCGCTGACTTCTTTCGAATCGGTGGTTTGGATTCTTGGGGGACTACTAAAAGGTGTGGATATCTCCGAGTTGATTGGTCAATTTGCCCCTCGACTGCGTGGTGCGGTGGTAATCGGTGTTGACCGTGCTGAAATTGTTGAAGCGTTCGAAAAACTGGCACCTGCGGTGCCAATGGTGGAAATTTCAGGAGGGGACGCAGTGATGTCACAAGCTGTCACCCTTGCATCTTCCATGGCCAAAGCTGGTGACGTGGTTTTGTTGGCACCAGCGGCAGCATCAATGGATCAATTCTTGAACTATCAGGCGCGCGGAGATCAATTCATTGCCGCAGTACAAACCTTGGGCGGGGGTAAGTAATTGACCAGAATCCAGCCCAGAACTAATGCACCTAGACAGGTAAGAAAAACCCGTTCAAATCCGCTAAACAACTTCAAAGCTTGGTTGCAAGATAACTTCCGCGCAGAATCGATTTACTTCTACCGCCTTGCTGGACTAACCGGTTTTTTGGTGGTCTTCGGCTTGGTGATGGTGCTTTCATCCTCCTCAATTGATTCCCTGGTTGCCAATCGTGATGCTTACTACATTTTCTCGAGGCAATTTCTATACGCATTGATTGGACTAGCTCTGATGCTAGTTATCGCAAGCCTGCCGGTGAGTTTCATAAGAAACCGAGTTGGGCTAGTGCTGATGATTGGATTTGGGCTGCAGCTCGCAGTTCCATTTATTGGAATTTCGGTAAACGGAAACACCAACTGGCTTTCAATTGCAGGTTTCACCCTGCAACCTTCTGAGTTTTTGAAGTTGGCGTTGATTATGTACATGGGTTGGTTTATCTCAAACCGCGAGTTTGAGATGGACAATCCTCAGCGAGTGCTCTACCCACTGCTGGCAGTTGGTAGCGGAGCAGTGCTCTTGGTGATGTTTGGTCGAGATCTCGGTACTGCCGTTATCTTCTCGTTCATAATCTTTGGAACGCTGCTGATGGCTGGCGCACCAGGGAAAATTCTGGGTCGAGTGGCCCTATTAGCAATAGGACTCGCTGCAGTTGCAACGGCAACCAGCGCTTCACGCATGGCGCGAATCACTGCATGGCTAAACCCAGGATCTGCTTCCTCGGATGCATTCAACTGGCAATTTGAACACGGTACCTGGGCGCTAGCTGCCGGTGGAGTGTTTGGAGTTGGACTTGGAAACTCCAAGATGAAGTGGTCCTGGATTCCGGAAGTTGAAAATGACTTTATCTTTGCTGTTATCGGTGAAGAGCTCGGTCTAGTTGGCGCCATGGTTGTAATTGGAATGTTTGCTTTGCTTATCGCCTCGCTTATAAGAATTATGTTGCGAGCTCAATCTACTTTTGCGCGAGTGACAACTCTCGGAGTTGTGATCTGGATACTTAGTCAGTCTGCGGTGAACATAGCCGTTGTGCTTGGAGTCCTGCCGGTTCTTGGCGTTCCGCTGCCTCTGATATCGGCAGGTGGTTCATCTTTGATCGCAACATTGGCCGGAATCGGGTTGGTTCTGGCGTTTGAAAAAGACAATCATCGACAGCCACTTCGGGGAGTAAGGCGTTGACAAATTACTTGTTGACCGGCGGTGGAACCGCTGGTCACGTGAATCCGCTGCTCACAGTTGCAGATTATTTGCGAAAGCGTTCACCCCAAGATCAAGTTTTAGCGCTTGGAACAAAAGAGGGTCTTGAGTCCAGACTGGTCCCGGAAGCCGGAATCGAATTGCTGTTTATTGAGAAACTTCCATTTCCAAGACGTCCCGGTTTATGGGCCATCGTCTTTCCATTCAAGTTCGCATCTGCCGTGTCAAGGGTACGAAAGTACATCCGGGCGCACTCAATCAACATTGTTGTTGGTTTCGGCGGTTATGTGAGTGCACCAGCATACGTCGCGGCTAAACGCGAGAAGGTCCCAATTGTTATCCATGAGGCAAATGCCTTACCTGGAATCGCCAACAAAGTCGGCAACCGATTTGCCAGTGCTGCAGGAAAGACTTTTCGCTCTGCCAACATGGCCCACACCGAATTTGTTGGAATGCCGCTCCGAGAATCAATCGTCGCTCTTGCAACCAAAAAAGATACTGCGGCAGCTAGAAAGCATTTTGGTCTAAGGCCCGATCAGCTGACTCTTTTGGTCACCGGCGGTTCATTAGGCGCCAGAAGCATCAATCAAACTGTCGAAGCTAGCAGGGCGGTTTTTGCTGCCGCTGGCATCCAAGTGCTGCACATTGTTGGAGGCGCCAGCGAACTTGATGAAGTATCTGAGCCTCAGTACGCAAGAGTTAGATACGTCGATCAGATGGAATTGGCTATCGCAGCAAGCGATTTTGCCGTGTCAAGAGCGGGGGCTGCAACGGTTTCAGAGTTTTCGGCAATCGGTTTGCCAGCTTTATACATTCCCTACCCGGTGGGCAATGGTGAGCAGAAATTCAATCTTCAGGATGTATTGGCTGCCGGGGGTGCGGTCACAATTGCCGATTCAGAATTCACCCCGGATTACGTGCGCTCGACATTGATTCCTATGCTCTCCGACAGCAAGCGCCTTGCTGAAATGTCAGAGTTTGCTAGACAAGCAGGGGTTTTGGATGGTACCGAGCGGTTTGTTGCTCTAATTGACGAGGTGCTGGCAAGAAGATGATCAAACCAGATTTCACACAGGCAGTGCCAGATCAGCTGGGAAAAGTGCATTTCATTGGCATTGGTGGTTCTGGCATGAGCGGCATCGCGAGGATCTTAATTGGCATGGGACATGTTGTGACCGGTAGCGATCTTCGAGATAGTTCAAACGTGGCGGCGCTTCGCGAACTTGGAGCGAAGATTTACATCGGGCACGATCAGTCATATTTGGGAAATCCGGACACGGTGGTGGTCACAAGTGCACTGTGGCCAACTAACCCGGAGTATCTGCTTGCGAAAGAAAGAGGTATCCCTGTTATCCATCGCTCTCAAGCGTTGGCGAAACTGGCATCAAGTAAACGGTTGATCGCAGTAGCCGGCGCCCACGGCAAGACAACTTCAACTGGAATGGTAATCACCGCACTTATGTCGATGGAACAGGATCCATCTTTTGTTAACGGGGGAGTTATCAATTCGGTAGGACAAAGCAGCAGCTCGGGAACAGGTGAATTGTTTGTGATTGAGGCGGATGAGTCTGATGGCTCATTTCTGCTATATGACACTGCAATTAGCTTGATTACCAACGTTGACCCTGACCACCTTGATCACTACGGAAGCATCGAAGCCTTCCATAAAGTTTTTGCTGACTTTGCCAACAAATCTAAGGAGCTAGTTGTAATCAGCTCCGATGATCAGGGGGCAAAAGAAGTAGCGAAATTGATAACAAAGCCAATGATCACATTCGGCGAAGCTAAAGAGGCAACGGTTCGAGTGCAGAACATAAAAGAAGACGCCCAGGTCTCATTTGAGTTGGTGTACAAAGAGGAGAAATCAAGCGCGAAATTAATTCTTGCCGGACGCCACAACGCTCTAAATGCTGCGGGAGCGGTCGCGACGTTGGTGAGCCTTGGTTTTGATTTTCAGGCGTCAGTTATCGAGGTCGCAAAATTTGAAGGAACAGAGCGAAGGTTCGAGCTTCACGGGCAAGAGCGGG
>JBILXL010000059.1:0-6873 GCA_044378505.1 Rhodoluna sp.
ATCAGTTCCCAGATCTCAACTCAGCAGAAAATCCTCTTGATCTTTCCCCCCGAGAAAAGATTTGGCCGCTGGAACCAATTGGTGAGACCCACGCGAAAGTGGTTGCCGCCTCTGCTTCGCAAGTTGAGCAAGCCACCGCAAAGCTTTCACGGATCAACGCCGAAGATTTAGGCACTTCAACGATTCACCAAGAAATTGACTTGCTGCTCAAAGAGCAAGATGACCGGTTGCAAAGACTAAGCAAGGTTGATCTTCCAGTTCGAATTCCAGCTTCGAAGTTCAAAGAATTCATATCTGATCTTCCAGCTCAGGCTGCTAAGTATCTAAGGCCAGTTCCTACTGAGCCTTATCGGGCTACCAAGATGGGAACTGCATTCCACTCTTGGGTTGAGGATTTCATAATCTCTGAGGTTGACGATGCTTCTGCTGAAATCAGTGAGCTCACCGAGATCTTCAAGAACTCAAGGTTTCACGGACAGAGCCCAGTAGATGTAGAGATTGAGATCAATCTCACTCGCGGTCAAAACACATTTGTCTGCAAGTTAGATGCGGTTTTCCAGGTAGGGGACCGGTTCGAAATTGTTGATTGGAAAACCGGTTCTGCACCAAAGGATAAACAAACCGAGCAGCAGATGATTCTTCAGCTTGCGCTGTACCGTTTTGCCTATTCAGAGCTCAAGCAAATCCCCATAGAGCAAATTGATGTCTGCTTCTACTTCGTTGGGGAGAACATCGAACTTCGGCCCGAAAAAGTCCCTGGACCTGAACAGCTATTGAAGATGTGGGAAGGGCTGTTTGTTTAGAACAGTTCGTCGTTCTTGATTGCCGGTGCGGCAGGCTCAGAAGATAATTTGGCTAGGGCAATTGAAGTTGCTAGTGGCGCTGCGTGAAGGCGCTCTGCTTTGCCGGTTTCGACTTCTTCGGTAAGAACCAACAGCATGCCAACGGCATCTTCGATGACTTCTTGGTTTCCGGTTGAATAACCGTGCAATAGCCATCTAGCTAGCTCTAGTTCGCTGTATAGAAGTGCGCGAGGCCAAATGTTGCTGTCAGCTCCAGGTCTTGCTTCGAAGTAGCGAGCGATTAGGTTTCGGGAAAGCTCAGGGACTGCTCCTCCGAGAATCCAAGACAGGTCTTCTGCTGGGTCGGCGATTCGAAGTCCGGACCAGTGAAGCACTCCAGAAACTTTTCCATCGAGTTCTAAAACGCTCTGGCCATTTAGGCTTCCGTGAATAACGGTTGGCTGGTAGCGGAACAAGCTGGTGTCTTCCAGGGCCTGTTCCCAGCGGTTCAGCAGAATCGGTGGAACTTTTCCGGTTTGAGCTGCACGGTCTAGTTCGGAAACTCGGTACTTCAGATTTGATGCTGGGTCGAGTTCTGGAAAGCCAGCGTTCTGGACTAACTCAACAGGAAGTTTATGAATTGCGGCGATTGAGGTTGCGATGCTGAGGGTTAGATCAGCCAGTGGCTCCACGCGACTAATTTCAATTGGGTTTCCGTATACGAAGTTAAACACCATGGCGCGGGCACCCTCGGAGTCCTGAGTGTCACCAACTAGCTCACTTAGTTCAAAAGGCAGGTTTAGGCGAATAACTGGAGTGAAAGTTTTGATAGCGCGAATCTCAGCTTCTAGTTCGGTTCCGGCGCTGGCGCTGTTAGCCATTCGAACCACGAAGTGCTCTCCGCTTTTGGCTGTAAGCAGGGCAGCGTCGAAAGCACCCGAAGATCCGCCATCAAGGTTCTTCACCTGGGCAAAGTCAAACTGGGGAACGGCGTCCTTCGCTAGGGCCGCTAAAATCAAGGGAGATCTAGCCATGTTTTTAAGGTTAGACAGTCTTGCCCGATCTATTCAGTTTCGCCACGCGAGGGATAAAGTGATCCAGAATCCGCTGCCACCACTGGCTCGCTCGGCGCTGGATAGAGACTACTTATTGCGTGCCAATCCAGAGATCTTTACTGTTCTTGGAAGCCAGTCAACCTCGATGGCGCTATTGATGCACCAGGGCAAGGTATTACTAAACCAGGACTCGGCGCTTTCTTTAGTTCCTTTTTCTTCAGCTCCTAAATCAGGCGTTGTGGTTTACCTTGGAAAAACTCTTGAGGACAGTAGTTTCTGTCCTGCAGGATCTGGAATCTGCCTGGCGGTTCTAGATAAAGCACAAGCCGATGCACTCGAACCTGATGCGAGCAAATGGATTTCACTTAGGGCAAGCGGTGCCGCTCTATCGGCTCTTGATGTTGGAATCTTCGCCCAAGCACTTGCTCTAGCCAACTGGCACCAGAACAACACTCATTGCCCGCGCTGCGGAAACTCCACAAAAATCGAGCAGGGCGGTTGGGTGAGAAAATGCCAGGTGGACGAACTTGAGATTTTTCCAAGGACTGACCCTGCGGTGATTGTTTCTATCCTCGATGAAAACGATCGAATCCTGCTTGGCTCTCAAGCAATCTGGGAATCGAACAAGTGGTCAATTCTCGCTGGGTTTGTTGAACCTGGAGAGTCGCTCGAAGCAGCGGTAGTCAGAGAGATGAAAGAAGAGTCGGGTCTGGATGTATTTGATGCGACCTACACCTACTCGCAGGGCTGGCCATACCCTGCTTCACTGATGCTTGGCTTTAGCGCGAGAGCTAATTCTTCCCAGCGACTTCGTCCCGACGGTGAAGAAATCACAAAACTACGGTGGTTTAGTCGTGACGAACTTGCCGCCGAGGCAAAGGATATATTGCTTCCAGGTCGAGCTTCTATCTCGCGCGCGATGATTGAACTTTGGTTTGGTAAAGAACTAGTCTCAGCAACTGAAAATTCGGCCCATGGCAAACGCTAACGCCGAAAGCATCCTTGCCGGATTAGACCCAAAGCAGCAAGTTGCTGCCCAAGCGCTGGTTGGGCCAACTTGCATTCTTGCTGGTGCAGGAACTGGAAAGACCAGAACAGTCACCCATCGCATTGCATACGGAATTGCTACTGGGCACTTCGCGGCCAATCGCGTTCTCGCACTTACCTATACCAACCGCGCAGCCGGGGAGCTTCGATCAAGACTTCGATCTCTCGGCGTCGGAGCAGTTTCGGTTAGAACTTTCCACGCGGCAGCGCTTGCTCAGCTTGAATACTTTTGGCCTCAGTTAGTTGGAGTTCCAGCCCCTTCGATTTTGGAGTCCAAGGCAAAACTGATTGGCATTGCAGCCAAGTCTTTATCGATCAACTTGGACAACGCGGCTTTGCGGGATATGGCAAGTGAGATTGAGTGGCGAAAGTACTCCATGCTTTCAATGGATGAGTATTCGGAGCTTGCTGATTCACGACCAAAAGTTGCCGGGCTCTCATTTCAAAAGAACCTCGAGGTCCAGAAACTTTACGAACAAGAAAAGATTCGCGCTCAGAAACTGGATTGGGAAGATGTTCTGGTTCTAACTCTTGGGCTTTTGAAGGCCGAGCCACGCGCTCTGGCTCACGTTCAGAGTCAGTACCGATTCTTTACGGTCGATGAGTACCAGGACATTTCACCGCTGCAGCATGCACTTTTGGATCAGTGGCTTGGGGAGCACGCTGAGCTTTGTGTGGTTGGAGATCCGAATCAGACTATTTACTCCTTTACTGGTGCAAGCAGTGAGTTTCTAAGAAACTTTGCCGATCGGTTTCCTGGTGCGAGCGTTGTTGATCTAACAACCAATTACCGCTCCACTAAGCAGATAGTGGCTTTTGCTAATCGCCTAACTAGCGATTCAGCTCTTGGCGGAGAACTGGAGGCTGCAGGGCCTGCCGGCACCGCACCACAAGTTGCCAGCTTTGAATCATCCCAAGCTGAAGCCAAGGCGGTTGCCTCAGCAATTGCCGAAGCTATCCAATCCGGGGTGCCAAGAAGCGACATTGCGGTTTTGTATCGCATCAACAACCAGTCGGAAGCTCTAGAGCGTGCACTCGATGCGTTGGATATCAGCTATCAACTTCGCGGGGGAGAGCGCTTTTTCGCGCGTCCTGAAATAAGAAGTGCTGTGCAGCTCATTCGAGCAGAATCGCTCAGTCCTTCGGGAAAGCCTTTGCATCAGGCGGTAAGTGATATCGTTCGATCCTTAGGTTGGCAGGCAAATAAGCCAACCGAGGTTGGTGTGGTTGCAAGCAAGTGGGAAGCGCTTAATTCACTGCTACTGATGCTTGATGAATTGCCAGAGGGTGCGGGTATAAATGATTTCGCTCTTGAACTGGCAGATCGCGCTCACTCACAGCACGAACCAACCACTGAGGCAGTGACACTTTCAACTATTCACGCGGCTAAAGGTTTGGAATGGCCAATTGTCTTCATCGTGGGGCTAAACGAGGGCTACCTACCTATTACTTATGCCAAGACTCCGGCTGCAATCCAAGAAGAGAAGAGACTTCTTTACGTGGGCATAACTAGGGCAATGCGCGAGCTCAGGCTTTCGTTTGCAACCTTTGATGCCTCAAGAGAGCGAACCCCATCGAGGTTTCTAGCGCTGTTGCAGTCAGGCTCAGCTAAGTAAATCCCTTAGGGCCTGGTCCATATCGTCTTCCGGCGCACTATTGGAAAGTTTTGCAATCAAAGCGGTCGGATCTTGGATATCGGCATCGGTAGGCAAAAGGTCGGGATGAGACCAGATCGCATCGCGCTTTTGGATTCCGACTTTGTCGGTAATTTCATTCCACATCGCCGAAGCTTCACGAAGTTTTCTAGGTCTTAGTTCAAGACCGATGAGAGTCAAGAAGGTCTTTTCCGCCGGACCACCAGCGGAGCGCTTTCTTCTAACCACCTCGGCAATAGCTGCCGATCGTGGGAGACGAGTAGTTGCTGCTTGAGTCACGCAATCGACCCATCCTTCGATTAGGGCTAGTACGGTTTCGATGCGCTCTAGTGCGATTGTTTGCGAAGGGGTTCTAGGTGCAATTAGGGATCCTGATTCGAAGGCTTTTTGAATGTTGCCGATATCGGCCGGGTCAAAGTTTTCAGACATCTCAATGATGCGGGTGTTATCAATTGAGATCTCTCGGGCATAGGCAGTTATTAGGTTCACTGTGTAATCGCGCAGCCATTTGCTCTGCTTGAAAAGCCTGGCGTGGGCAAGCTCACGAATAACAAAGTAGAAATAGACCTGATCGGAATCTTCCTCGAGTGAGTCAACAAGTTGTGCTAAGTTCTGGGCGACAAAAGCCGGACGAGGTTCCTTAAAGATTGGAAGTCCGATATCTCCTGCGCTTAGGACTTCTTCTGCCATGCGCCCGAGGGCTTGACCCATTTGCATCGCAAACATCACAGAACCGGCTGATTTCATCAGGCCGCTAGCTTGAGACATAAATCCTGAGAATTCTTCAGGCAGGTTCTCTTTGAAGTTTTCGGTCAACGCCTCAGACATTCTGTTAGCAACCGGTGTTGCTAGGTCCTTGAATAGGCCGAGTGAGTCTGCAACCCATAACTCTCTAGAGAGTAGTTTCGGCTCTGAGGTGATGGAGGCAACTTCGGTGACTTCATCTAACCAAAGGCTTCCGGTTGCCATTGCCGCATCGATAGCTTTGCCCACCGATTCAGGAACTGGTCTTGAGTTGGCGCCAGCAATTTGCTTGGCCTGGGTTTCAACCAGTGACCAATTCAAACCTTCGGTTGTTTCTCCAGGAACGATTGCTGAAGTCAGCTTGGATAAAAGTTGCTGCAGGGCAGCCGGATCAACTGGCAGACCTGCGGCTTTAGCGATCTGTTCTGGATCTAGTGGCTCGCCCGCGAGGAAGCGACGAAGCAATGCTTCGAAATCCTCTGGTTTTTGCTCGTCCACGAAAAGCTCCTTAGCTGGCTACAGCATTAGGTTACTTGCTCAAAATGGGAATCGGCTGGGTGCTTTGGTGTTGCTTTCTGGGTGTTCGCCGAGAGCGTGAGCTAATACGCTCATTTGAAAGATGGGCTGACCTAGGCTTGAAGACAATCAAAGTTTTTAGGGCGGTAATGACCTTTTTCCAAAGACAACGGGGCGGATCGAAAGCTATGGTTTCAGCCAAGCGCGGCCTCGGATTCTTCGTAGCGCTGACTTTCTTTTTAGGGCTTGTCACACTGGTGGTTTTGCCAACGCCTTATCTAATTGAGCGACCAGGACCAACATTTGATGTGTTGGGAGAAGTTGATGGCGAACCGGTAATCCAGATCAACAATCAGCAAAGCTATGAGTCCGAAGGTCAACTTGATGTTCTGACCGTCAGCATCGTAGGTCGACCAGAGCGCACTCCGAGTTGGATCGAAATTGGTTTTGCATGGCTGGATGCCAAGCAAAAGGTTGTTCCGGTCGAGGCTTTATACCCGCCAGATCGAACCAGCGAAGAGATTCGAGCTGAATCCAGCGCCATGATGGAAGTTTCGCAACAGGATGCTGTTGCCGCAGCCCTTGGTTTTCTGAATTATGAAACCCCGAGAGAGATCTACATCGCTCAGGTTACAGCTGATTCTCCATCCAGCGGAAAGTTAGTTGCTGCGGATTTTGTGATTTCGGTTGATGGCCAGAGGCTAACTAGCATCGAGCAGCTTAGATCCATTGTTGGAGCGTGGGATGAGAAAGCTTCTGTTGAAGTCACAGTCAACCGCAATGGAGTCGAAGTCACTGAAGAAGTGATTCCCGTCAAGGATGCCGAAGGCAACTACCGACTAGGCATTTTGGTTGGCTATAAATATGACTTCCCGGTTGATATTGAACTTCAACTTGGGGAAGTCGGCGGACCTTCCGGTGGCATGATGTTTGCACTGGGAATCATTGACCGGCTAACGCCGGGAGATATCACCGGAGGACTCCACGTTGCCGGTACTGGAACAATTCAGCAATCTGGCGTAGTTGGGCCAATCGGTGGAGTGGTGTTGAAACTTCACGGGGCCAAAGCCGCTG
>JBILXL010000072.1:0-5362 GCA_044378505.1 Rhodoluna sp.
AAAGAACTTCGCGAAGTAATTGAAAAAGCTCGACTCGACCAGGAGCTTTACTCAGTGGCAACCATTGTTTTTCTCGATGAGATTCACCGGTTCTCAAAAGCCCAGCAGGATGCGTTGTTACCTGCAGTAGAAGCAGGTTGGATAATTCTGATTGCCGCCACTACTGAAAACCCTTCGTTTTCCGTGAATGCACCTCTTTTATCTCGTTCACTAGTGGTCAAACTTGAACCGCTTGATGAATCGGATATTGAGAATTTGGTGAGGAAAGCTCTTCTGGATCCGGCAGGGCTCAGCGGCAAGGTTACGGTTTCAGCTGACGCAGTCAATCGCATTTGCCAGATCGCCGGAGGCGATGCAAGAAGAGCGCTGACGGTGCTTGACGCTGCAGCGTCCAGAGCTCTTGAATTTGCAACTGTCGAACCAGCAGAGATTTCACTTGAGGATGTTTTAGCTGCTCTGGAAACCGCTCTGGTGAGATACGACAGAGAGGGCGAGCAGCACTACGACACTATTAGCGCATTCATAAAATCCATTCGAGGCTCGGACCCTGACGCCGCGCTGCACTATCTGGCTCGGATGCTTGAAGGGGGAGAAGACCCAAGATTCATCGCTAGACGCTTGATGATCTTGGCCTCAGAAGATATTGGCCTGGCAGACTCGGGTGCCCTTCCTTTAGCGGTTGCTGCTTTTGACACAGTTGCAGCAATTGGAATGCCGGAAGCAAGGATTGCACTTAGCCAGGTCAGCATTTACCTAGCGCTTGCGCCAAAGTCTAATTCAGCCTATTTGGCGATCAATGCAGCAATAGAAGATGTTCGAGCTGGGTTCACTCCTGCCATTCCTTTGTATCTTCGTAGCTCTGCCTCGGCCAGAGTAGGTTCCGATAAGAGCTATGTGTATCCCCATGATGATCTAAACGCGGTTGTTCAGCAGCAGTACCTTGCCGAGAGCAGGGAGTATTACAAACCCAAGCCTTTTGGCCAGGAACGCCCATTTGCCGAGCGACTGGAAGCTCTTCGAGCCATTATTCGGGGCAAAAAGGCTTGATGAGGCCAACTAGCCGGTGCTAAACTTTCAAGGTTGCCAATTTGAACCCTTAGCGCGGCTGCGAGGGGTTGACCAAATAGCGAGTGTCATTTAGCAGACCTTTCTCGGCAACAAGAAGGCATTCCTCTATTGCTTTTACTTTTGTTGGAATAACTTGAAAGGAAGCAGTGTCTAAGACATCGCGTACTCGCAGTAAGACCCGTCTGTCACGCGCACTCGGGATCGCACTAACCCCAAAGGCAGCCAAGTATTTAGAAAAGCGTCCCTACGCTCCAGGTGAGCACGGTCGCACCAAGCGCAAGGCAGACAGCGACTTCGCCGTTCGTCTTCGTGAGAAGCAGCGTCTAAGGGCGCAGTACGGAATTCGTGAAGCTCAGCTAAAAAAGACCTTTGAAGAAGCTAAGCGCGCACCTGGTCTAACCGGTGAGAACCTAGTAGAGCTTCTAGAGATGCGTCTTGACGCAATCATCTTGCGCGCTGGATTTGCTCGCACAATCGCGCAGTCCCGTCAGCTAGTTGTTCACCGCCACATTTTGGTTGATGGACAGCGAGTGGACCGTCCTTCGTTCCGCGTAAAGCCAGGTCAGCTGGTTCACGTGCACGCGAAGAGCGAGAAGACTGAGCCGTTCCAGGTAGCAGCAGCTGGTGGACACGTTGACGTGCTTCCTCCACTTCCTGGCTACTTGAGCGTTGAGCTAGAGAAGCTTCACGTCACTCTAGAGCGCCGTCCACTTCGAGCCGAAGTTCCAGTCACTTGTGAAGTTCAGCTTGTGGTTGAGTACTACGCCGCTCGATAGAGACAAGAATTAGACAAGGAGGGCACCATGTCAGGATCTGAAATCGCAAGCTTAATTGCTGCGGGTGGATTCGTTTTGCTGGTGCTCTTCCTTGCAGTTCCTATCCTGAAGCTTGGAAAGCTACTCGACAAGAGTGCAGATTCAGTTTCTCTCATGACTGAAGAACTAACACCGCTGGTATCTGAGCTCACCGTCACCCTCGAGGAGACTAATCGTCAGCTCAAGAAAATTGATTCGATTACTACAGATGTCTCATCAGTCACAACAAACCTGTCATCTCTAGTAAGTGCATTTACTGCTTCCCTGGGCGGAACTCTTGCCAAGCTTGCTGGATACGGTGGAGTATTAAGCAACCTACTCGGAAAGAAGAAGAAGTAGAGATATGAAGAAACTAGTTTGGTTCATTGCAGGCATAGCTATTGGTGCTGTTGCTGCGCGACAGATTGAAGAGAACCCTGCTGCTCGTAAGGCCTACGAGGAAGCCAAGGCTTCTGTTTCTGAGTTTCGCGATGCAGTACTTGAGGGATTCCAGGAGCGTGAGGCGGAACTTTCGAAGCCGAAGCGCAAGCCGGCAGCTGCAAAGACCACCGCTGCTAGATCTAAGTCCGCTGCTTCAAAGAAGACCGGACCAAAATCCAAGCCTGCTGGTAAGTAAGGGTTTAAATTGAAGACCGCCGAGATTCGTCGGCGCTGGCTCGACTATTTCGCCAGCAAGGATCACGAGATTGTGCCCTCCGCGTCTCTAATCTCTGAAGATCCAACTCTGATGTTCACTGTGGCAGGAATGGTTCCATTTATTCCCTACATGACCGGTCTCGTGCCAGCTCCCTACAAGAGAGCAACCAGTGTTCAAAAGTGTGTTCGCACACTGGACATTGAAGAAGTAGGTAAGACCACCCGTCACGGAACCTTCTTCCAGATGAATGGCAATTTCTCATTCGGCGATTACTTCAAGAAAGAAGCAATCGCCTACGCGTGGGAGTTTCTAACTTCCAGCAAGGCCAAGGGTGGACTAGAGCTAGATCCTGAATTGCTTTGGGTGACCGTTTACCAGGACGATGACGAATCAATCAAGATTTGGCGCGATGTCGCAAATGTTCCGATCGAGCGTATTCAAAAGCGTGGCATGAAAGATAACTACTGGTCAACTGGTCAGCCGGGACCTGCAGGTCCTTGCTCAGAGATTTACTACGACCGCGGCCCGGCCTACGGTTCAGAAGGTGGCCCTGAAGCCGACGAGAACCGATACATCGAGATTTGGAACCTGGTGTTCATGCAGTTTGAGCGTGGACAAGAAACCGGTAAAGACAGCTTTGAAATTCTGGGTGAGCTGCCTTCAAAGAACATTGACACGGGCATGGGACTTGAGCGTGTTGCATTCTTGATGCAGGGCGTTGACAACTTATATGAAATCGATGAAGTACGACCAGTGCTTGATTTGGCCGCCAAGCTCTCGGGCAGGACCTACGGCGCTGATTCAGATGATGATGTTCGCCTTCGTGTTGTTGCCGATCACGTTCGTTCGGCATTGATGCTGATCGGCGATGGCGTAACACCTGCAAACGATGCTCGTGGCTACGTTGTAAGGCGACTTTTGAGAAGAGCCGTTCGAGCTATGCGATTACTGGGCGTAGAGACCCCGGTTTTCAAAGAGCTGTTTACCGCTTCGAAAAATGCCATGAAAGCAAGCTACCCCGAGCTGGAAACAGACTTCGAGCGAATTTTGCGAACTGCGGTAAACGAAGAAGAAGCTTTTCTTCGCACCCTAAACTCCGGTCTGTTGGTTCTCGATGAGGAAATAGCCAAAGCCAAATCCTCGAAGGCTTCAGCCCTTACGGGGGACAGCGTGTTCCTTCTGCACGATACTTATGGATTTCCTGTTGATCTAACCTTTGAAATTGCTCAAGAAGCTGGCTTGGAAATTGATAGAAACAAATTCACTTCACTGATGAATGTGCAACGTCAGCGAGCCAAGGACGATGCGAAGCAGAAAAGATCTACCAATGCTGACCTTTCGGTCTATGGTGAGTTCCGCTCTCTCGGGGTGACAAAGTTCACGGGTTACGAAGAACTTGTGTCAGGAGCAAAGGTCATTGGACTCATTCGCGACGGCCTAGTTGTCAAGGAGCTCAAAGAAGGCGACATTGCTGAAGTATTACTGGACGAGACAAGTTTCTATGCCGAGTCCGGTGGGCAGGATAGTGATTCGGGCTTCATCACTGGAGATGGCTTATCGCTCGAAGTTCTTGACGTGCAAAAGCCGGTCAAGGGTCTTGTTTCACACTCCGTTGTTGTTAAGCGCGGCTCGGTAGCAGTCGGCTCAAAGGTTTCAACCGAAGTTTCACCGGATTGGAGATTGGGTGCAGCTCAGGCACACTCCGCCACCCACGTTGTTCACGCAGCGCTTCGCCAGGTTCTTGGCCCACAAGCTTTGCAATCAGGCTCTTACAACAAACCTGGCTACATGCGTTTGGATTTTTCTTGGAGTGAGTCTTTGTCTCAGGCGACAAGAACAGAAATCGAAGAAGTAACGAACCTAGCTATCCGTCAGGATCTTGCCGTGAGCGCTCAGTTCATGAGCGTGAAAGAGGCAAAGGATTTTGGAGCAGTAGCTCTATTTGGTGAAACCTACGATGAGAGTGTTCGAGTTATTCAAATTGGCGGACCCTGGTCAAGAGAGCTGTGTGGTGGAACACATGTTTCTAGAAGCTCACAAGTCGGTTTAGTTTCCATCATCGGTGAAGCTTCCGTAGGGTCCGGCTCTAGAAGGCTAGAAGCATACGTGGGCTTCGAAGCGTTTCAAGCGCTTGCTGCCGAGCGCGCACTTGTGGCGTCCTTGACTGAATCGCTGAAAGTACCTCGCGAACAGTTGGCCGAGAAAATTCAAACCACAGTTGACGAACTTCGCGCTGCGCAGCGCAAATTGGCTTCTCTTTCGATGGAACAACTAAAGAACAAACTTCCGGAGCTTGCCCAGTCTGCCAAGCAAATTGGTGGATCAAAAGTAGTACTTGAAAACATCGGAGCAGTTGATTCAGCTGATCAAGTTAGAGAACTCGCCTCGGCGCTTAGGGACAAGCTGGAATCCGACTCCGCGGTCGCTGCGATTGCTGGTATTTCGGGAGACAAAATCATTCTGATTGTTGCAACTACCAAGAAGGCTCGTGAAGCTGGAATCAGCAGCGGCAATCTTGTAAAAGTGGCCTCAGCTATTCTAGGTGGCGGTGGTGGTGGCAAAGATGACATCGCGCAAGGTGGCGGTCCAGAGGTAAGCAAGCTTGCTGATGCTTTTGCTGCAATTGAGAATTCCATCAAAAACTAAATGGACAGAGGTTCTCGCCTAGCCATTGATGTTGGGACAGTGCGAATCGGGTTAGCAGTTAGCGACCCGGACTCCATCCTTTCGACTCCACTGCCAGCACTAATCCGATCGAAGCTTTTAGGTGAAACACTCCAGGAGATTCTCAGCTTGATTACCGACAATGGGGTTGTTGAAGTCTTTATTGGAGATCCGCTTT
>JBILXL010000060.1:0-6745 GCA_044378505.1 Rhodoluna sp.
CACGTCTACCAGCCTAACCCTGCTGCGACGGTCAACTTAGATGTGTCCAGCCTTTTTCATCTGGCGTAATTCGTGCTTGAGTTCCCCAATCTCATCCCGGAGTCTTGCCGCCAGCTCAAACTGAAGTTCCTTAGCGGCATGTCTCATTTGGGCATCAAGATCGATTACCACCGACATAATCTCGTCTTCGGCCATTGCAGCTATACCGCGTTTTGACCGCAGAGGAACTGCCTGTTTCTTTCTCCCCTTTCCCTGACCAAACTCGGCAATCAATTCAGCCGTGTCGATCTCTTCTCTTTCTAGCTGATCGGTAATGTCAACGATTCTTTTCTGGAGTGGTTGCGGGTCGACACCCATTTGCTTGTTGTAGGCAACCTGCTTGGCTCGTCGTCGAGTTGTCTCGTCGATTGCTTTCTTCATTGAGTCGGTGATGTTATCGCCATACATGTGAACCTCACCCCCGATGTTTCGAGCGGCACGTCCTATGGTCTGAACAAGGGAAGTTGCCGAACGCAGGAATCCTTCCTTGTCTGCATCAAGGATTGCTACCAGTGACACTTCTGGCAAATCCAGACCCTCACGAAGCAAGTTGATTCCAACTAGTACGTCGTAAACACCCTGTCTAAGCTGCCTGAGGAGTTCAACTCGTTTTAGTGTGTCGACATCTGAATGCAGGTACCTTACCTTGACACCAGCTTCAGATAAGTAGTCTGTGAGTTCTTCCGCCATCTTCTTGGTAAGTGTGGTGACTAAAACTCTTTCCTGCTTTGCCGAACGGATCCGAATCTCTTCAAGTAGATCGTCGATTTGCCCCTTGGTTGGTTTCAAAATTATGGCTGGGTCAACTAGACCAGTAGGACGAATGATCTGTTCTACGACGCCGTCAGCAGCAGCTAGCTCATACTTACCAGGCGTTGCCGAGAGATAGACAGTCTGACCGACTCTATTTTGGAACTCCGACCATTTGAGTGGCCTGTTGTCCATAGCGGAAGGCAACCTGAATCCATGCTCTACGAGAGTTCGCTTTCGTGATGCGTCACCTTCATACATCGCACCGATCTGAGGGACTGTTGCATGAGACTCATCAATTACAGTTAGGAAATCCTCCGGGAAATAGTCCAGCAGGCAAGAAGGCGGCTCCCCCTCGGCCCTGCCATCAATGTGTCTCGAGTAGTTCTCGATGCCGGAACAGAATCCCAGTTCGCGGATCATTTCTAGATCAAAATTTGTTCGCATTTTGATGCGCTGTGCCTCAAGAAGTTTGCCTTGAGACTCAAACTCCCGCAGTCGTCCAGCAAGCTCATTTTCAATTGCTTCAATCGCTCTACCCATCTGAGCTGGCGAGGCCACGTAGTGGCTGGCTGGGAAGATGGAAACAGCATCAAGCTGCTTGATAACGTCCCCGGTAAGTGGATGTAGTGAGTAAATGGCTTCAATCTCATCGCCAAAAAGCTCAACTCTGATCGCGTATTCGTCGTACACCGGAATGATTTCAATAGTGTCTCCCTTGACTCGAAAGTTTCCTCTCGAGAAGTCGAGATCATTTCGCTGGTACTGCATTGAGACAAATTTGCGAATCAAGTCATCACGGTCAATAGATTGACCGACTTGTAGTGGGATTGATTGTTCTAGGTACTCCTTTGGAGCCCCTAGGCCGTATATGCAAGAAACTGTTGATACAACGATCACGTCTCTGCGCGAAAGCAGGCTCATGGTCGCCGAGTATCTAAGACGTTCGACCTCCTCATTAATGCTGGAGTCCTTCTCAATAAAAGTATCAGTCTGCGGCACATACGCTTCGGGCTGGTAGTAGTCGTAGTAGCTAACGAAGTATTCAACAGCGTTGTTCGGAAACATTTCCCTAAACTCCGTGACCAATTGGGCAGCAAGGGTCTTGTTATGGGCCATAACCAGAGTTGGCCTCTGGAGAGCCTCTATCAGCCAAGCTGTTGTTGCTGATTTACCAGTTCCAGTCGCACCCATTAGTACGACATCCTTTTCCCCAGCGTTGATACGTTTGGTCAGTTGAGCAATTGCTTCGGGTTGATCACCAGAGGGCTTGTAATCACTTACAACCTTGAATGGCGTGAACGCCCTAGTTCTTTCCATGATGTGCCTTTGCTTCAGCAAGGGACTGAATTTGGTTCCAAAGTTTTGAAACCGTGGTTTCTAAATCAGTGAGGCTTAAGGCTCCGTCAATTCGCACATCCGCTCTTGCAACCCGTTCAGGTTCAGTTGCTTGCGCCGCGATTCTTGCAGTGGCGTCTTCGATGCCCATACCCCGGTTTTCAACAAGACGCTTGATTTGATTCTCACTGCCGGCTTCGATAGTCACTACAAGATCAAATGGGTAGTCGACCTTTGCCTCAACTAACAGAGGCACAATGTAAATCACGATGTCGCTTTTGCTCTGAGAGATCCGCTCCAAAGTCCTGACCCTAATCAATGGGTGCAATATACCCTCGAGCGTTAGGCGTTTTTTAGGGTCCTCGAAAACCAATTTCGCTAGCTTCGCTCGAGATAGTGACCCATCTTCCTCAAGTATTTGCGGGCCAAATTCAGCACCCACCTTGCTCAACCCAACGGTGCCTGGCATTACTACTTCTCTTGCGATTTCATCAGCGTCGATAATCTCGTTATCAAACTTGCCGAGCATCGCGGCAACAGTGGATTTGCCTGAGGCAATGCCTCCCGTGAGCCCTACTAAGAACATTCCACAAGCCTACAAACAAAGAAACCGGGGGCTAGCCAAAGCCAGTCCCCGGTTTCGACTTACCAAACTGTTTACTCGTTGTCGCTTAGCTTGTCGCGAAGAGCGCTCAACGATGCATCCTCAGACAAAGTTCCAGCACTTGGTGCCTCAGTGGCCTCACCGGCGTGCGAGTCGGTTGCTGGAGCCGAGCTTGGAGCAGGTACGTCAGGCAAAGACTCGGCTAACTTGTTCGCTGCTGCAACTTGCTTCTTGTGCTCTTCCCAGCGAGCGTTGGCTTCGGAGTATTCCTTCTCCCACTTGCCACGAGCTTCTTCGTGTCCTGGCTGCCATTCTCCAGTTGCAGCATCAAAGCCATCAGGGTACTTGTAGGCACCCTTGTCGTCGTACTCGGCATACATTCCATAAAGCGCTGGGTTGAAGTCGGTACCCTCTGGGTTTACTTCTTCTAGGGCCTGCTTCAAAGACAGTGAAATACGACGGCGATCTAGATCGATGTCGATTACCTTCACGAATACATCCTGGTTCACGGCAACAACTTGCTCGGCTAGCTCGATGTGCTTAGTTGAAAGCTCGGAGATGTGTACTAGACCTTCAATGCCGTCTGCTACACGTACGAAGGCTCCAAACGGTACAAGCTTTGTGACCTTGCCCGGAGCGTACTGACCGATCGAGTGAGTACGGGCGAATACCTGCCATGGGTCTTCTTGAGTTGCCTTCAGGGAAAGCGAAACGCGCTCACGATCCTGATCAACTTCTAGAACCTCAACAGTTACTTCCTGTCCGATTTCAACAACTTCGGAGGCGTGCTCGATGTGCTTCCATGAAAGCTCGGATACGTGAACAAGTCCGTCCACGCCTCCAAGATCGATGAATGCTCCAAAGTTTACGATGGACGAAACAACACCGGTGCGAATCTGGCCCTTAGCAAGATCTGCGAGGAAAGTCGAACGAGAAGCTGACTGACTCTGCTCGAGTAGCGCGCGACGAGACAAAACAACGTTGTTGCGGTTTTTGTCAAGTTCAAGAATCTTTGCCTCGATCTCTTGACCAAGGTATGGACCCAAGTCGCGAACTCGACGAAGTTCAATCAAAGAAGCAGGAAGGAATCCGCGAAGTCCGATGTCGACAATAAGTCCACCCTTTACAACTTCGATTACGGTACCGGTGACAGTGCCATCGGCTTCCTTAACCTTCTCAACATCACCCCAAGCGCGCTCGTAAAGTGCACGCTTCTTGGAAAGAATCAGACGACCTTCTTTGTCTTCCTTCTGAAGAACAAGGGCCTCAATTTTGTCACCAACGGAAACTATGTCTCCTGGATCGGCATCGTGGCGAATAGAAAGCTCACGGGAGGGAATAACACCCTCGGTTTTGTATCCAACGTCGAGTAAAACCTCGTCGCGGTCAATTTTGACAACGGTTCCTTCAATGAGGTCTCCGTCGTTGAAGAACTTTAGAGTCTTTTCAACTGCTGCAAGAAATTCTTCTGCGGTGCCAATGTCATTTACGGCTACCTGTTTTGGTGCTTTTACGGTTGTGTCAATGGTCATAGAGATTGGTACTCCATTATTTGTTTACTCAGGTCGCAATAGAGTCAAAGCCTTTTATCAAGAGAATTGATTTCCACCGCAACAGCGGATAAGGGTCATGCGCCAAGGCGCTCTATCAGCTTAGTGCAGATAAACCGAGCAAACCAAGGGCTAGTGACCGGCCTCATCCCAGCTACGGCCGGTGCCTATCTGGACATCCAGGGGCACGGAAAGCTTCACAACGTTAGCCATTTTGTCTTCTACAAGCACCCTCAATGTGGCAAGTTCGCCCTTTGCCACTTCAAATACCAGCTCATCGTGGACCTGGAGAAGCATTCGTGACTTGAGGCCCTTTGATCTCATCTCCAGAGCAATGGCATTCATGGCCAGTTTCATGATGTCAGCTGCGGTTCCTTGAATAGGTGCATTCAGAGCTGCCCTTCGGGCGTTTTCTCGAACCTGGAAGATCTTGCTATTGAGATCATCAAAGGGCCTTATGCGGCCGTGGAAAGTCCTGGTGTAGCCGACGGCTTTAGCATCTTCAACCACCTTGGCTAGGTATCGGCGCACTCCCCCAAAGCGCTCGAAGTAATCCTTCATTAACTGTTTGGCGTCAGCATTCGAAAGCCCTAGCTGTTTAGCAAGGCCGTACTCGCTCAACCCATAAACCAGCCCATAGCTCATAGCTTTCACCTGTGACCGCATGTCTGCAGTCACGTTCTCGGGTTCAACACCAAATATTCTGGACCCGACAAACCTATGTAAATCCTCACCTTTGATAAAGGCCTCAATAAGGCCTGGGTCCTCTGACAGGTGAGCCATTATTCGCATCTCAATCTGCGAATAGTCAGCAGTAAGTAAAGTCTCAAAGCCCTCTGAAATGATGAAGGAGTCTCTAATCTGGGCACCCCGAGGGTTTCTGATTGGGATGTTCTGCAGGTTAGGATTCTCCGAACTCAACCGGCCGGTGGAAGTACCGGTCTGAACATACGTGGTATGAATCTTTGAATCTTCTTCAACTGCCTTGAGTAGGGTCTCCACCATCTGTTTCAATTTCGTTGAATCGCGGTGGGCGAGGAGTTTTTCTAGAAACGGGTGCCCGTTCAGTTCAAATAACTCGGTGAGTGCAGCTGCATTCGTCGAGAAACCCGTCTTGAGGGACTTGGTTCCAGTCATACCAAGCTCATCGAACAAAACTGTTTGTAGCTGCTTTGGAGATGCAAGGTTGATCTCTTTGCCGATTATTTTGTAAGCATCCTTTGCTATTACAGCGACTTCTGACGACAAAGCTTCAAAAAGAGCGGACAGTTTCTTGACGTCAATTGTGATGCCACGCGATTCCATGTCTGAGAGAGTCATCGAGCTTGGAAGCTCAATCCCCTCATAGATCTTGAGCTGACCTTGCTTCTCAACTTTGGCGCGCATTGGAGGAGCCAAACAAATCGCCAACCAAGCATCGAGACTTGGGTCAGCAGCAGCCTCAGGGATAAGTTGATTTGGGTCTGAGCGCTCAATAGCGAGACCGAGTTGCTCTAGGGCTATGTCGTCCACATAGAAATTCCGGCGGACTGGATTCAACAGGTAGGCAAGCAGAAGTACATCATCGACCACGCCGCCGATTTCAAACCCAGACGCCAGCAAAATTCTTCGGGTTCCCTTGAGATCAAATAGAGATTTAGGGTATGAACTAGCAATCCAATCAATCAAAGCCGAATCAGCACTACCTGCAAGAGTGAGTCTTTCCGTTAGGCTTGCGAACCCCATCAGTAGATTCTCGCCTTGGCTCTCAAGTTCGAATCCGACTATGGGCTGCTTCTTAATCCAATCGAGCACTTCTTTAGAAGTGGCGTTGCGACTCTGAGGTACCTCGATAGTGTCGAAGATTTTTGGCCTCTCAGGTTCTTCAACAGGTAGAGCCGATTCTGGAGCGGTCTTTAATCCGGTTGTTTGCGATCCGTTCTGGCCCCTAAGCCTTAGAACTCTTTCGGTGAGAGTCTTAAAGTGCATTTTTGCGAATACTGCTCGAACCTTGTTCTCGTCGACCGAAGTCAAACGGAGCGATTCAAAATCAAGCTCAAGGTCGAGATCTCGAACTAAATGGTTTAACCGTCGATTCCGAACAGCGAGCTCACTATTCTCACGGAGCGATTCACCAACTTTTCCAGGAATCTCATCTGCTTTAGCAAGGACGGTCTGTAGATCTCCATAAGCCTGCAGCCACTTTGCAGCGGTCTTTGGTCCAACACCTGGAATACCCGGCAGGTTATCGCTGGTCTCACCAACCAGCGCTGCTAGATCTGGGTACTGCTTGGCGTGAATTCCGTAGCGTTCAACGACTGCCTCATCGTTCATGCGGGCGAGGTTCATTACGCCTTTGATTGGATAAAGAATTGTCGTGTTCTCACCGATTAATTGAAAAGTGTCCCTGTCACCTGAGACAACTAGTACCCGATACCCAGCTGCAGCGGCTTGATCGGCAAGAGACGCAAGGATGTCATCGGCT